>JAICHS010000010.1 GCA_025924775.1 Rhodanobacteraceae bacterium | reverse complement strand
CGGCTGACCGACGCCCTGGCCGCAGCTCCGGACGATGCCGCGCTGAAACTGGAGCTGGCGCTGGCGCGCGCGCGCACCGGCGACACCGCGGATGCACAGGCCACGCTGGATGCCCTGCCCGTCGACCTGGCCGAAGACGACCGCGCCAAGGCGCTGGCGGCACTGCTGGCGATGCAGCAATCGCTGGCGCAGATTCCACCCGCAGCGGAATTGCAGGCGCGCGTCGAGCGCGATCCGCGCGACTTCGCCGCACAGGACGGCCTGGGCGTACGCAAGCTGCTGCAGGCCGATGCAACCAACGCAATGCAGCACTGGCTGGCGATCCTGGCCGCCGACCGCGGCTGGAGCGACGGCCTGGCGCGCAAGCGGCTGCTGGACGCGTTCCGCATCGTCCACGACGACGCGCTGGTCGCGACCACCCGCCGCAAGATGTCCTCGCTGCTGTTCTGAACACCATGCGCGCAGCCACATTCAGGCGACTGATGAACCTGTGGCCGCCCTTCCTCGCCAACGGCATCAAGGTGCTCAACATCGCAGGGGATTGGTCATCCGCACGCGTGGTGCTCAAGCTGCACGCGTGGAACCGCAACGGCGTCGGCACCCAGTTCGGCGGCAATCTGTTCGCGATGACCGACCCGTTCCACTCGGTGCTGGCCCTGCACCGGCTGGGCCCCCACTATTACGTGTGGGACAAGGCCGCCGAAATCGAATTCGTGGCACCGGGCCGCGAAAATGTCTACGCGCAATTTCGCCTCGACGATGCAACCATTACCGCGCTGCGTGAGGGCGCCGCCTCCGGTGAAAAGACACTGCGCTGGTTCGACACAGACGTGGTGACGGGCAGCGGCGAACTGGTCGCGCGCGTGCGCAAGCAGCTTTACGTGCGACTGAAGCCGCGTGCGCGCGGCGCGGATGCCGCATAATCGCCACGCGCCATCCACGGAGCGCCGATGCCCCCGCACCTGTTCCGCTACGAACACCGCAGTGAACCGCTGCTGCCTTGGCGGCTGTTCCTGCTGCGGCGCGTCGGCAAGACGGTGGCCACGGCCGCGGCGATCATTGCGGTCTCGCTGCTCGTGGGCATGCTGGGCTACCGCCTGACCGAAGGCATGGACTGGCTGGACGCCTTCCTCAATGCCGCCATGATCCTGGGTGGCATGGGCCCGGTGGCTACCCTGCACACCGTTGCGGGCAAGCTGTTCGCAGGCCTCTATGCCCTGTACAGCGGGCTGGTGCTGGTCGGCACGGCCGGCCTGCTACTGGCACCCTTCATGCATCGCCTGATGCACCGGTTTCATCTGGAAGGGCGCCCCGCCGACGGGGATTGAGCAGTCCGGACGGTAGGGAGTGATCATGCAAACGGATCCTTGCGAACACGCGCGCAGGCGTCGGCACGCAGCACACAGGCGTGTGGATTCACGTGCACCGCGCGATACTGGCATGGCCATTGCAGGATCGCCGTTGCCATGAACCACGCCGAAGCGAACATCGAGGTACCCGGCTACCGACTGGTCCACGCCATCGGCAGCGGCGGCGCGGCAACGGTGTACGTGGCGATGCAGCGCTCGCTGGAACGCCAGGTCGCGGTGAAGGTGTTCGACGTGACGGACATCGCCTCCATCGCGCGTTTCGAGCAGTTGCTGCGCACCAACGCCCGCCTGGCCCACCCGCACATCGTCGGCATCCACCAGATTGGCCACACCGAGGACGGACGCCTGTTCCATTCCATGCCGTTCCTGTTGAGCGCGGAACTGTCACGGCACAACCTGCGCACCAAGCCGCTGAAGATCGCAAGACTGCTGCGCGAGGTGCTGGACGCGCTGGACTACGCCCACCGGCGCGGCATCGTGCACGGCGGCGTCAAGCCCTCCAACGTGCTGTTCGACGAGCGCGGCAATGCGCGCCTGGCCGACTTCGGTATCGCCCGCTGCGCCGCCGAGTTGGGCCGGCCGCACCCCGGCGCCGCCGGCTACCTGAGCCCGGAGCAGGCGCGCGGACGTCCGCCCGGCCAGCGTTCGGACCTGTACAGCGTCGGCGTTCTGGCCTACCAACTGCTCACCGGCAAACTGCCATTCGAGGGCGACGATGCGGTCGCCACCGGCATCGCCCACATCGAGCAACCCATCCCCCGCTTGCATCCAATGGCCGCCGCTTGGCAGCCGTGGATCGATCGCGCCCTGGCCAAGGCGCCCGAAGCACGCTTCCAGAACGCGGTGGAAATGGCCGGCGCACTGTCCGCGATCGACGGGCGCGCCGGCGGTCGCCGCGCGGGTCGCGGCAGGGCCTCGTTGCAGGTGTCGGGCCGCGCGCTCGGCATCGCCGGCGGCATTGCCGTCGTGGTGGCGGCGGGGTTGGCCTGGGCCGCGCTGCGTCATCGCCCGGCGCCCGTCATCCTAACCGACGGCGCCAGCACACCGGTACCGGCGCTGGCCTCCACGGCTGCCATCCAAGGCGGCACCCCCGCCATCCCGGCGTCGGCCGCCCCGTCGGCGCTCGCGAGTCGCATCGGCGTGCTGATCCAGCAGGCTGACGCACTGCGCGGCGAGAGCCACCTGTTCGCACCGCCGGGCAACAACGCCGCTGAGCAATACCTTGCGGTCCTGGCGCTGGATCCGGGCAACGTTGCCGCCGTCGCCGGCATCGACGCCATGCTGGCGACGCTGGGCAAGCAACTGGACGGCACCTGGCAAGCCGATCACTTGCCGCAAGTTGACCTGCTGCTGAAGCAATGCGACCTGCTGGCCCGTCACGCGAGTCCACCGGCCGAGCGCGCGTGGCGGCGACGGCGTGCGGCATTCGCGAAAACCGTGGGTGATAGCATCGCCAAGGCCGCCCGCGACCGCGACACCAAACGCGTCGCCGCCCTGAAACCGCTGGCCGCCTCGTTGCCGGCGGTGTACCCCGCCGGCTTTGACCTCGCCGCCGCCGAGCGCGCAGCGGCGACGCCCACGGCGGGCACCCGCCTGCGCGATCCGGGTGGCCCCACACTCGTCTACGTACCGGCCTCCGGCGACACGCACGCGTTCGCCATCGAACGCTTGGAAGTCACGCGCGGCCAGTACGCCGCGTTCGTGGCGGCCACGCACCGGCCCGCATCCAAGTGCCTGGAAGCCTACAACCCGTTCTCGCGCTTGCAGCACCGCACGTGGCAGGCGCCTGGCTTTGCACAGGCCGACGACCACCCGGCCGTGTGCGTCAGCTGGGACGATGCCAGCGCATACGTGGCGTGGCTGTCCCGTGCCACCGGCCAGCTTTACCAGCTGCCAAGCGACAGCGAATGGCTGCGCGCGGCGCAAGGCATGCCGAAGGGCGACGCCTGTCAACTGGGCAACGTGGATGACGCCAGCCGCGACAGCCGGGTGGACAACGACCGCTGGTCCTGCAGCGACGGCGCCGCACAAACCGCGCCGGTCGGCCACTACGCGGCCAGTGGCGTCGGGGCCTACGACCTGTACGGCAACGTCAGCGAATGGCTGGCGGGTGGCAGCTCCGACGCGCGAGTGTTTCGCGGGTTGTCCTGGCGCGATGGCCAGCAACACACCCCGCTCAGCCGCCGGGGTACGGCCGACCCGGACGTCGGGTACACCAACATCGGCTTTCGCGCGGTGCGCGTGATCGATGCCGCGCATCCGGCACCGCCCGCACAGTCCGACCGGCGGGGCAGGTAGCCGCCCACCCCCGCGGCCTGCCGGATGCCGTGGCAGGATACGCTGCGCTCTTCCCGCCCTGCGCGTTCTGTGGCGCGGGGCATGACTTGCGACTGATGGACTTGCGGGCCACGGCTTGCATACTGCAAGGTCCGGGTGCGACCGCACGTTCGGATTCCTTCACTCCATTCCAACCGGGAACCTTCCATGCAAGCCAATCGCTTGACTGCCGCCATCGCCGTACTGCTGTTGTGCAGCGCGCCGGCCTTCGCCGCACCGCCCGCCAGCTCCGCAACCACCACCAGCGCCGCCGCGGCCACCGATTCACTGGTGCAACGCCTGTCGCAACCGCTGTCCAACACCACCACCGGCACGGTCACGGTGGAAGGCAAATCCATCAGCTACCGGGCAGTCGCCGGCACGCTGGTGATCGACGGTACCGGCGCCAAGGAATCCACGCCCGAAATCGCGATGGGCTACTTCGCCTATTTCAAGCAAGGTGCCGACCCCGCCAAACGCCCGATCACCTTCATCTACAACGGTGGCCCCGGTTCGTCGACGATGTGGCTGCACATGGGCGCCTGGGGCCCCAAGCGCGTCGTCACCCGTGACGATACGCACACGCCAGCCGCACCGTACCAGCTGGTCAACAACGACTACAGCCTGCTGGATGCCAGCGATCTCGTGTTCATCGACATGCCCGGCACGGGCTTCGGTCGCCTGCTGCCGCAGGGCAAGGACGACGCCGAGCGCGCCAAAAGCCACAAGCAACTGGCCAAGCAGACTTGGGGCGTCGACGGCGACGCGCAGGCGTTCGCGCACTTCATCACCCAGTTCCTGTCGAAGTACGACCGCTGGAATTCACCCAAGTACCTGTTCGGTGAAAGCTACGGCACCACCCGCTCCGCGGTATTGGCCAACATCCTGCAGGCCGAAGACAACGTCGACTTGAACGGCGTGGTGCTGCTTTCGGAAATCCTGAACTTCGATACCGGCATCGATGGCGCCAACATGAACCCGGGCAACGACCTGCCCTACCTGACGGCCCTGCCCAGCTACGCCGCCACCGCCTGGTACCACCACATGCTGCCGAAGTACGAGGGCAAGCCGCTCGGGCCGCTGCTGGAAGAGGCCATCCACTTCGTCAAGACCGACTACCAGCAGGCGCTGTTCTCGAGCGACACGCTGAGCCCGGAAGCCCGGCGCAAGATCGCGGAACGCATGCACGACCTGACCGGCTTGCCGGTCGATTACATCTTGAAGGCCGACCTGCGCGTCACCGGCAGCATGTTCGCCCACGAGCTGCAAAACAGTACCGACACCACCGTCGGTCGCCTCGACTCGCGCTTTGCCGGCCCCAGCATGGATCCGCTCGACAAGGAATCCGCCTACGACCCGCAGTCGGCGGCCATCAGCTCGGCCTACGTCGCCGCGTTCAACGACTACGTGCGCAACAACCTGAAGTTCGGCGAGGACCTGAAATACCGCCCGTCGGTCTACGGCGCCGAAGACTTCAACTGGGACTGGAAGCACCAGCAACCCGACGCGCGGTTTGCGTGGCCGAACATGACCGTCGTGCGCGATCTGGCGCACGCGATGAAGTACAACCCGAACCTCAAGGTGATGGTGGCGGGCGGCTTCTACGACCTGGCCACGACGTTCTACGCGGCCATCTACGAAATCGGGCACATGCCGATTCCGGACAACCTGCGCAAGAACATCCACTTCGCGTTCTACCCCTCCGGGCACATGGTGTACGCGCACGCGCCGTCGCACCGGCAACTGCACGACGATGTCGCGCGCTTCATGCAGGCCACCAACAACCTGGGCGAATAACCGCGTGCGATGCCGGCAATTCAGAACTGGCGCGACGCAAATCGCGCCGGTTTTGCCTGCGCCACGCTTCGGCCGTATCCAGCCGTCCCGCGGCGGGTGGGCATGACTTGTGGCGTATGAACGCCGGGGCCCGGCGGCGCATACTCGCGCGGTTTCGATGCATGTCGCATCCTGCCCCTCCAGACCCAACGGAAACCGCCCATGAAAGCCAACCGCCTTGCCGCCGCCCTTGCCTCGCTGCTGTTGTGCAGCGTGCCCGCCTTCGCGGCCGCGCCACCGAGCTCCAGCGGTGCGCCTGCCAGCAGCGCCAGCACCGACGACAGCGGCCCGACGGAAAGCCTGACCCAGAAGCTGATGAAGCCGCTGGCATCCACCACCACCGGTACCGTCAACGTGGAAGGCAAGTCGATCAGTTACAAGGCGGTCGCCGGCACGCTGGTAATCGACGGCACCGGCGCCAAGGAATCCACGCCGGAAGTGGCGATGAGTTATTTCGCTTACTTCAAGCAGGGCGTGGACCCATCCAAGCGCCCGGTCACCTTCATTTACAACGGCGGTCCCGGTTCTTCCACCGTGTGGCTGCACATGGGCGCCTGGGGTCCCAAGCGCGTCGTCACCAACGATGACACCCACACCCCGGCGGCACCCTACAAGCTGGTCAACAACGATTACAGCCTGCTGGACGCCAGCGACGTGGTGTTCATCGACATGCCTGGCACCGGCTTCGGCCGCCTGCTGCCGCAGGGCAAGGACGATGCGGCGCGCGCCACCGACCGCAAGGAACTGGCCAAGAAAATCTGGGGCGTGGATGGCGACGCACAGGCGTTTTCGCGCTTCATCACGCAGTTCCTTTCCAAATACAACCGCTGGAACTCGCCCAAGTACCTGTTCGGCGAAAGCTACGGCACCACCCGCTCGGCGGTACTGGCGGCCATCCTGGAAGGGCAGGACAACATCGACCTGAACGGCGTGATCCTGCTGTCGCAAATCCTGAACTTCGGCACCAGCATCGACGGTCCCGGCGCAGACCCCGGCAACGACCTGCCGTACGTGCTGGCGCTGCCGACCTATTCCGCGACCGCGTGGTACCACCACAGACTGCAGAAATACGATGGCGAGAAGCTGCCGCACCTGCTGAAGGACTCGGTCGCGTTCGCCAGCGGTGAATACCGCGATGCGCTGTACGCGGGTTCGACGCTCAGCCCGGCCAAGGCGCGTGAGGTCGCCGAAAAACTGCACGACTTCACCGGCCTGCCGGTCGCGTATCTGCTCAAGGCCAACCTGCGCGTCAGTGGCGGCATGTTCGAGCAACAACTGCAGATCAGCGACGACCTTGCCACCGGCCGCCTCGACACGCGCTTCTCCGGCCCGGTGATGGACCCGATGGCCAAGGAATCGTTCTACGACCCGCAATCGGCGGCGATCAGCTCGGCCTACGTATCGGCGTTCAACGACTACGTGCGCAACGATCTGAAATTCGGCGAAGGCATGAAGTACCGTCCATCGGTGTACGGCGCGGGTGATTTCAACTGGGACATGAAGCACCGTACCCCGGGCGCCCCGCCGTGGGACGACGGTTCGGGCACGCTCAACGTGATGACCGACCTTGCCGACGCGATGAAGTACAACCCGAACCTCAAGGTGATGTTGAACGGCGGCTTCTACGACCTGGCCACGCCGTTCTACGCCGCGATCTACGAGGAGGACCACCTGCCGATCCCGCAAAGCCTGCGCAAGAACATCTCCTACGCGTTCTACCCGTCGGGCCACATGGTGTACGCGCACATCCCGTCGCTGAAGCAGCTGCACGACAACGTCGCGGCCTTCATCGACGCCACCGACAACCAGGGCGACGGCAAATAACGTTCTTCGCGAAGCAACTTGGCAATTCTCAACCGGCGCGATGCGAATCGCGCCGGTTTTTTGTGCGTACGGCCACACCAGGTGGTCGGCCACGCGGCGTTCCCCGGCAGATACCGCTGGATGGCCCATGACTTTCGGGGTGTGCTTCGGCTCGTCGACGGGCGCATACTCGGGCGGTCCAGGCGCGTGCATTTGCCGAACCTCATTGTCCAAATAATCCGGGGACCTTCATGAAAGCCAATCGCCTCTCCGTCGCGCTTGCCACGTTACTGCTGTGCAGCGCACCCGTCTTCGCCGCACCACCGGCGAGCGCCAGTTCTTCCGCGCAGTCCAGCGCGAGCAACGGCGACCAGTCCGAGTCGCTGATCCAGAAGTTGTCGAAGCCACTGGCGTCCACCACCACCGGCACGGTGACGGTGGAAGGCAAATCGATCAGCTACAAGGCCGTCGCCGGCACCCTGGTGCTGGATGGCACCGGCGTCAACGAAGGCACGCCGCAGGTGGCGATGAGCTACGTGGCCTATTTCAAGCAGGGCGCCGATCCGTCCAAGCGTCCGGTCACCTTCATCTACAACGGCGGCCCCGGCTCTTCCACGGTGTGGCTGCACATGGGCGCGTGGGGCCCGCAGCGCATCGTCACCAATGACGACACGCATACGCCCGCCGCGCCGTACCAGCTGGTGAATAACGACTACAGCCTGCTGGACGCGAGCGACCTCGTGTTCATCGACATGCCCGGCACCGGCTTCGGTCGCCTGCTGAGCCAGGGCAAGGACGAAGCCGCACGCGAGAAGAGCCACAAGGCGCTGGCCAAGGACTACTGGGGTATCGATGGCGACGCGCAGGCATTCTCGCGTTTCATCACCCAGTTCCTGTCGAAGTACGACCGCTGGAACTCTCCCAAATTCCTGTTCGGCGAAAGTTATGGCACCACGCGTTCGGCGGTGCTCGCCAACATGCTGCAGACCCGTTACAACGTCGGTCTCAACGGCGTGATGCTGCTGTCGCAGATCCTCAACTTCTCGCTCAGCATCGACGGCGCCGACATGAACCCGGGCTTGGACATGTCCTACGTGCTGGCGCTGCCGACCTACGCGGCCACCGCGTGGTACCACCGCAAGCTGCCAAAGTACACCGGCGGCCTGGCGCCCTTGCTGGCCGAGGCCACCAAGTGGGCCACCACCGACTACGAGCAGGCGCTGGCCGCGGGTTCGACCTTGAGTGATGCGAAGAAGCAACAGGTCGCGCAGAAGCTGAGCGGTTTCACCGGCCTGCCCGTTGCCTATCTTTTGAAGGCCAACCTGCGCGTCACCGGCGGGATGTTCGAGCAGCAACTGCTGAGCGGCACCGATTCGGATACCGGCCGTCTGGATGCCCGTTTCTCGGGTCCGTCGATGGATCCGCTGGCCAAGACCACCGCATACGACCCGCAGTCGGCGGCGATCAGCTCGGCCTACGTGTCGGCCTTCAACGACTACGTGCGCAACGACCTGAAGTTCGGCGAGGGCATGACCTTCCGGCCCTCGGTGTACGGCGCCGAGGATTTCCATTGGGACTGGAAGCACATGGCACCGGGTCAGCGCTTCTCGCGCGGCGGCACGCCCAACGTGATGCTGGACCTCGCGGTGGCGATGAAATACAACCCGAACTTGAAGATAAAACTGTTCGGCGGCTTCTACGACCTCGCGACGCCGTTCTACACCGCGGTGTACGAAATGGAGCACCTGCCCATTCCCGAGTCCCTGCAGAAGAACATCAGCTACAACTTCTTCCCGTCGGGCCACATGGTGTACGCGCACCTGCCTTCATTGCACCAGTTGCACGACGATGCCGCCGCCTTCATCGAGGCGAACGACAACCAGGGCAACAAGTAGCCGCTCCCGGTTGTGGAACCCCGGCCGGCGTGACCGCAGTCGCGCCGGCTTTTCGTTGCCTGCGCAACGCGCGCCGCGGCATCGCCTACAATGCGGTGCCATTGGGGAACCGTCGTGCCTGCACCTGCCCTCCACATCAAGCGCTACCTGATCACGGGCCTCCTGGCCTTCATCCCGGTGTGGATCACCTGGGTGGTGTTCAAGTTCGTGTTCACCCTGCTCGCGGGCGTCGGCGCGCCGCTGGTGACGGGCATCATCGGCCTGGTCGGACTGGGCGCGCCGCACGCGGCGGCGGAACTGCATCGCGATTGGATCATATCGATCCTCGCTTTCGTGCTTACCCTCGTCGCGCTGTACCTGCTTGGCTGGCTGTCCACCCGCGTTTTGGGGCGGCGCATTCTGGGCACCATCGACAAGCTGCTGGAACGCATCCCGCTGGTGCACACGATCTACGGTGGCGTCAAGAAACTGATGACGCTGATGCGCAACAAACCCGGGGGCACCCAGCGCGTGGTGCTGATCGACTTTCCGTCGCCGCAATTGAAATCGATCGGCTTCGTCACGCGTACCTTCGTCGATGCCGCCGGTCGCGAAATCGCCGCGGTATACGTACCGACCACGCCCAACCCCACCGGTGGTTACCTGGAGCTGGTACCGACCGATCGCCTGATCGCGACCGACTGGTCGCTGGACCAGGCGATGGCCTTCATTGTCTCGGGCGGGGCGGTCGGCCCCGACCGCCTGCCGGATGTGGAAGGGACCGCGGCCCGTCAGCCAGCCGCGGTGGCGCGGATCGAGCCGTGAGCACGCCGGCGCTGGCCGACCCCGACGATGCACGCTGTTTCCTGGCGCTGCTGCCGGACGCCGCGACCCGGCAAATCCTGTACCGTTGCCGGGAAGCACTGGAGCGCGCCAACTCCGGCGCCACGCGGGGCGTGCGCTGGGTGGAACCCGCGGCGCTGCATCTCACCCTGCGTTTCTTGGGCGCCTCCGCGGTCGCGCAGATCGAATACCTCAAGCACGTGTTACCCACCTGCGCCTCCGCGCTGCCCGCCCTCGCGACGCATCGGTACGGCGTCTGGCCCAACCGCGCGCGGCCCCGCATGCTGGTGCTGGAACTGGCTGCCGATCCGAAACTGGCGCGATTGGCGAACGACTGCGACGCGCACGCGCGCAAGGCTGGTTTCGCAGCGGAGCCGCGTGCTTTCCGAGCGCATGTCACGCTGGCGCGCCTGCGCCCCGGCTGCGCGTTCGGCATCCTGCCCGGCCCGCCGCCCGCGGTGAGCTTCGATGCCATCGCGCTGATGCGCAGCACGCTTGCACAACCGGCCGCGACGTACACGGAACTTGCGCGCGCGGGATTGCCGTCGGAGTCGTAACCGGGGGAGCCCCAACCCTCGCGGGCGAAGACCGGCTGCGCGGCGTCGGGGCGCAGCAACCAAACGCATGCTGCACCCATGACCAATGGCCTACCTCGGCACGGGGCGGCGGAACGCTGGCACAATCACGGACCCGGGCTGCGCGCTTCCGGCATCGCGGCCACTTGGCTTCGTGACACAAAGGACTTTTCAATGCACAAACACTTGATGACCCCGATCGCGCTCGCCGTGGGCGCAGCCATGGTGGTGTCCGGGTGCAGCAAAACGACTTCGCAAAACCCGTCGACCTCGGCATCGGCGGCATCGACAAGCGCGGCGGCTTCGGCGGGTACCGCCGGGGCGCCCGCCCCGGCCGCAACCGTGACCATTCCGCCGGACCAGCCGATCGCCTTCACGCTGGATGACCAATACAACCCCTGCAACGACTTCGACCAGTACGTCAACGCGAAGTGGAACGCGGCCAATCCGATCCCGGCCGACCAGACCCGCTGGGGCGCATTCGGCATCCTGCACGAAAAGAGCCTGCTGCAGCAAAAGCAGATCCTCGAAACCGCCGCGGGCGACGCGAGGAACAAGAGCGGCAGCGAACTGGAACAGAAACTCGGCAACCTGTACGACGCCGGCATGGACACCGCCGCCATCGACAAGCTGGGCTACGCTCCGATCAAGCCGCAGTTGACCGCCATCAACGGCCTGAAGACGCCAGCCGACATCGCCGAGTTCCTCGATACCAGCTTCAACAACGGCGACAGCTACGTCTTCAACTTCGGTTCGGGCGCGGACTTCAAGGACGCCACCCGGCAGATCGGCTACGTGTTCCAGGACGGCCTGGGCCTGCCCACGCGCGACTACTACCTGTCGCCCAAGTACAAGGACATCCGCGACGCCTACGTGAAATACATCGCCAAGTCGTTGGCGCTGGTCGGCACGCCCGACGCCGACGCGCAGAAGCAGGCCGATGCGGTGATGCAGTTTGAAACCGAGCTGGCCAAGGCCTCGCTGTCGCCCACCGAGCTGCGCAACCTCGACAACGAGTACCACTTCGTCACGGTCGCCGAGGCCGACAAGATCACCCCGCACTTCAACTGGGAAAAGTTCTTCAAGGCCCAGAGCGTGGACGTGGGCAAGGGCTTCTCACTGTCGCAGCCGAAGTTCATGGCCGAGTTCGACAAGCTGCTGGCCACCGCGCCGGCGTCGCAGTGGCAGGCGTACCTGAAGTTCCACCTGATCAACGGCGCCTCGCCGGCCTTGAGTCGGGCCTTCGAAGACAACCGCTTCGACTTCTACGGCAAGACGCTCAGCGGCCAGCCCGAGCAGAAGGACCGCTGGAAGCGCGTGGTGGGTTCCGTCAACCACGCGATGGGCATGGGCCTGGGTGAGCTGTACGTCGCCAAGTACTTCCCGCCGGAATCCAAGGCGCGCGCGGAAGAGCTGGTCAGGAACGTGCGCGCGGCGCTCAAGGAACACATCGAGAACCTCGACTGGATGAGCGCGGAAACCAAGCAGAAGGCGCTCGACAAGTGGGCGCTGTTCATGCCCAAGATCGGCTACCCCGACAAGGGCGAGTGGCGCGACTGGTCGGGCCTGACGATCCAGCCCGGCAACTGGTACGCCAATCTTGAAGCCGCGTCGAAGTACAACTACCACTACGACATCAACAAGATCGGCAAGGCCACGGACCGCAAGGAGTGGCACATGACGCCGCAGACGATCAACGCGTACTACTCGCCATCGACCAACACCATCAATTTCCCGGCCGCGATCCTGCAGCCGCCGTTCTTCTATGCCAAGGGCGACGACGCGGTGAACTACGGCGGCATCGGCTTCGTGATCGGGCACGAATCCAGCCACGGCTTCGACGACCAGGGCAGCCAGTTCGATGGCCACGGCAACCGCGTCAACTGGTGGACGCCGCAGGACAAGAAGGCGTTCGACACGCGCGCCGACGCGCTGGTCAAGCAATACGACAGCTACGCGCCGATCCCGGGCAAGCCGGACCTGCACGTCAACGGCCGGCTGACGCTGGGCGAAGACATCGGTGACCTCGGCGGCCTCAACGTCGCCTATACCGCGCTGCAGACCGCGCTGAAGGCGAATCCCAAGCAAGCCGACCAGAAGATTGATGGCCAGACGCAGGAACAGCGCTTTTTCCTCAGCTCCGCGCGCGTGTGGGAAGGCACGGCCCGCGACAAGACCGCCGAGCTGATGTTGAACGTCGATCCACATGCACCGCCCAAGATCCGCGCCTTTGCCTCCGCAGCCAACATGCCGCAGTTCGCGCAGGCGTTCCAGTGCAAGCCCGGCGACAAGATGGATCCGAAGAACCCGGTCAAAATCTGGTAGCCACAAAGCTCCGCAGCACCCCTTGAGCGCCGCACTTCCGTGCGGCGCTTTTTTGTGCCCCGTGCGGCACGGGAAGCCCGCAACAACGTTTCGCCCATCATCAAGGATGATATGGTTGTTGCGAATCGTTCGCATTTGCCTTAGTATCGCCGTCCATCCGACGCGTGGAAGCACCCTGTGGTGACGCGAGCCGGAACCACGCCGCCTGCGGCATATCGCCGCGACGGGAACCCGGTAATCCACCCACGCCGGTCCGATCACGGCTCCGCGGCGCGGATTGCCGCACACCAGACAAGGCTCGTACATCCATGCAAGGCATCCGGCATCGCAAACACCGTTCCCGTGGCACCCCGTTGCGGCCTTTCGCGCTGTCCACCCTGGTGGCCGGCATCGCGCTGGGCCTGCCGTCGCTCGCGGCGGGTGCTCCCGCCGCTACATCCGCGGCCGATGCATCCGGCGCGCCGACGCAGCTTCCGGCCATCAACGTCAAGGGGCGCTACAACCCGTACAAGATCGACGCGGTGCAATCACCCAAGCTCACCCAACCGTTGCTGGACACGCCCCAGACCATCAACGTGATCGGCAAAGACATAATCCAGCAGCAAGGCGCCACCACGCTTGCCGATGCACTGCGCAACAGCCCGGGTGTCGGCACCTTCTACGTCGGCGAGAACGGCGGCACCTCCACCGGCGACGCGGTGTACATGCGCGGCTTTGATGCGTCCGGCAGCATATTCGTGGACGGCGTGCGCGACCTCGGTTCGATCTCGCGCGACGTGTTCAACACCGAGCAGGTCGAAGTCGTCAAGGGGCCCGACGGCACCTTGTTTGGCCGCACCACGCCCACCGGTGCGATCAACATGGTCAGCAAGCAGCCCCTGCGGGACAACGGCGTGTCGGCAACGCTGGCCTACGGCAGCTGGAACCAGAAACGCAGCACTGCCGACTGGAACCAGACGCTCGGCGAACACGCCGCGTTCCGCTTCAACGTGATGGGCCAGGCGAGCGGCGTTCCCGGCCGCGACCACGTGCAGAACGATCGTTGGGGCATCGCGCCGTCGCTCGCATTCGGATTGGGCACGTCGACCACGGTGTACCTCGACTACCTGCACGTCAGCCAGGACAACGTGCCCGATGGCGGCGTGCCGACGCTCGGCCTGCCCGGCTATGCGTCACCCGACCCCGCGCGCCCGTTCCTGACGGCGGCAGCCAAGGTCGACCCTTCCAACTTCTATGGCACCGATGCCGACCACGACCACGTCAAGGCCGACATGCTGACGCTGACCGTGCACCACGAGTTTTCCGCCAATGCGACGCTTACCGACACCCTGCGCTGGGGCCGCACCCAGGAAAACTACCTGCTGACTTCGTTCATGGGCAACACGGCCAACCTGCTCACGCCCGACCCGCTGGATCCTTCCACGTGGACGCTCGCGCGCAGCAATCCAACTTTCCGGGACCAGACCAACCGCGTCCTCACCAACCAGGCCAACCTGTTGACGCATTTCAACACTGGCGGCGTCGAGCACGATCTCAGCACCGGCCTCGAACTGACGCGTGAGGAAGTCGGCACGGGCGGCTACGGCGCGCTGGATGGCAGCGCGTGGTCGCCTGCCAACCTCTACCACCCCGATTCGGCCACCGCCACGGGCCTCGTCACCGGCGACAACGGCACCTGGAGCCGCGGGCGTACCGATACCGCCGGCATCTATGCGTTCGACACGCTGCACTTCGGCGAGCGCTGGCTGCTGACCGCGGGCGGCCGCCTGGACCACTACCGCACCAACTTCCGCAACGTCGTGATCTGTGGCAGGCGTGGCAACCCTGCCTGCGGCGACCTGACGACTGGCGCCCCGGTGCCAGGGATGGACGCCGACAAGCAAGGCAACCTCGTGAGCTACAAGCTGGGTCTGGTGTACAAGCCCGCCGCCAACGGCAGCGTGTACGCCGACTTCGCGACAGCCAGCGAACCGCCCGGTGGCAACCACCTCGCGTTCAGTGCTTCGGCCAGCAACGCCGACAACCCGGTCTTCTCGCCGCAGAAGGCGCGTACGCTGGAAGTCGGCACCAAATGGAACGTGCTGGACGGCCAGCTGCGGTTGTCCGCCGCGCTGTTCCGCACCGTCGTGAGCAATCTCGTGGTGCAGGACCCGCTTGACCTGCAGTACTACCAGATCGGCCGCGAACGCGTCGCGGGCATCGAGGTTGGCGCGGTTGGGCAGATCACGCGCAGCTGGGCCGTCAGCGCGGGCTACACACGGCTCAACACCCATGCAGATGCCGGCGTCACCAGCAGCTCCACCTCGCCTTCCGCGCCCGCGGCCAACGGCTCGAACACGCTGGCCTACACGCCCAAAAGTTCCTTCACCGCGTGGTCCACGTGGAAACTGCCGCACCACCTGACGCTGGGCGCGGGTGCCCGCCATTCGGGCGCCATGCAACGCGGCCATGACGGCGCCATCGGTACCCCGCAATCCACCAGGGCCTACTGGGTCGTCGATGCCATGGCCAGCTATGGCATCAACCGGCACGCGTCGCTGCAGCTCAACGTCTACAATCTGTTCGACAAAAATTACGTCGCCGCGATCAACAAAAGCGGCTACCGCTACACGCCCGGCGCACCCCGGTCCGCGCTGTTGACCCTCAACCTGAAGTTCTGACCTGATGCTGCTGCACATCGAAAACGTGCTGGATGCGGCAACCGCCGCGCGAATGCGTGCGCAGCTGGACGCCGCCACGTGGACCGACGGCCGCGAGACGGTCGGCCCGCAGGGCGCCAAGGTCAAGCGCAACCAGCAACTGCCGGACGCCTCGCCCCTGCGCGCGCAGCTCGGGCGCGAGGTGCTGTCCGCGTGCGCGCGCCACATGGTGTTCCACGCGGCCACGCTGCCGGTGAAGGTTCTGCCGCCGCGCTTCAACCGTTACGCCGACGGCGGCCACTACGGCGCGCACATCGACGGCGCCGTGATGGCGCTCGCCGACGGCAGCCAGCTGCGCAGCGACATCGCCTGCACGCTGTTCCTGGCCGAGCCGGCAACCTACGACGGCGGTGAATTGATCGTTGCGGACACCTATGGCGAACACGAGGTCAAGCTGCCGGCCGGCGATGCCATCGTGTATCCCGCCAGCAGCCTGCATCGCGTCGAGGCGGTCACCCGCGGCGCGCGGGTCGCGGCGTTTTTCTGGATCCAGAGCCTGGTGCGTGACGAGGCGCAACGACGGACCCTGCTGCAACTCGACGCAGCGATCCGCCAACTCACCGCCCGCAATGCCGACGCGGATGCGGTCAAGCAGCTCACCGGCGTGTATCACAACCTGCTGCGCGGGTGGTCGGAAACATAAGTATTGCGATCATCCCTGACCGCTGCACCGCCAACTTCTGCATCACCTGACGCTCGCCACTTCGTGAAGACCAAAATGACCTTCCCTGGCCTGACTTTTCACAAAAGCAGGCACCCAGCACTCGGCACGCGACGGCTCGACGCGCGATAATACGCGGCTTTCATCAACGGCAAGGCTGCAATGAACTTCATTCCGGGCCAACGCTGGGTTTCCGAAGCGGAGCCCGAACTCGGTCTCGGCACGGTTCTGCGTTGCGACGAGCGCGCCTTGCAGATGCTGTACGCAAAGGCCGGCGTGGTGCGCAACTACTCCACCCAAGGCGCCCCGCTGGCGCGCGCCAGCTTTCGCGTCGGCCAGCGCGTCGCGGGCCGCGGGATCGCATTCGTGGTCGAACGCATCGACCTGCGCGACGGCCTGCTGGTGTACTCGGGCGAAAAACGCGAGCTGGGCGAAGGCCAGCTCGACGACGAGCAGTCGCTGTCGCAGGCCGATGCGCGCCTGATCTCCGCACGCGTGGACAAGCCTCACCTGTACGAACTGCGCAAGCAGGCGCTGGTGGCGCGTGCCGCCGCGCGCCACTCCGACGCCTGGGGCATCCTGTCAGCGCGCATCGACCTGCTGCCGCACCAGCTTGGCGTGGTGGCCGCGTGCATGGAGCGCGAGCACCCGCGCGCCCTGCTGGCCGACGAGGCCGGGCTCGGCAAGACCATCGAGGCCGGCATGCTGGTCGCACGCATGCTGGCCACCGGTCGCGCCACGCGCGTGCTGGTGGTGTTGCCGGATGCATTGCTGGTTCAGTGGTTCGTGGAAATGCGCCGGCGTTTCCAGCTGGCCTTCGCGATCATCGACGAAGAGCGCTGCACCGCGACGCTGGCGTCCGATCCCGGCCACAACCCGTTCCTCGACGAACAACTCGCCATCGTTTCACTCGCCTGGCTGACGCACGCGCCGGGCCGCCTGGACGAGGCGCGCGCCGCGGGCTGGGACATGCTGGTCGTGGACGAAGCGCACCACCTGGAATGGACCCCGGAGGCCGCAAGCCCCGAGTACCTCGCGATCGAGGCACTGGCCGTCGCCACCCCCAGCGTCATGCTTTTGACCGCCACCCCCGAGCAACTGGGGCGCCGCGCGCACTTCGCGCGCCTGCGGCTGCTGGATCCGGCCCGTTTCAGCGATCTCGATCGCTACCTCACGGAAGCGGAGCACTACGCACAGCTGTCGCCCATCGCCGAACGCATCGCCGGTGTGCAGCCGCTGGACGCGGACGCGCGCGCGGAACTGCACGAACGGTTCCCGAACGATCCGGCCCTGCACGCGTTGGTCGCGGCCTACCCCGCGCGCGCCGCGGAGTTGCTGGCGGCGCTGATCGACCGGCACGGCACCGGCCGCGTGATGTACCGCAACCGGCGCGCGGCCGTCGGTGGCTTCCCGCAGCGCGAACTGGCCGTGGACCGGATCGACGTCGAACCGTCGGAGACCCGGCAGGCGCGCCTGCTGGCCGAATTCGAAGACGACATGCACGACACCACCGCCACGCAACGCGCATTCGATTACGCCGACGATGCACGCATCGCCTGGCTGGTCGCGCTGCTGGATGCGCACCCCGACGACAAGTTCCTGCTGATCGCCACTACGCGGGCCAAGGTCGAGGCCATCGCCGCCGCGCTGCGCACGCGCACCGGCGCGCCGATCGCCAGTTTCCATTCCGACATGACGCTGCTGCAGCGCGATCGTGCCGCGGCCTGGTTCGCGCAACCCAGCGGCGCCCGCCTGCTGCTGTGCTCCGAAATCGGCTCGGAAGGCCGCAATTTCCAGTTCGCCCACCACCTGGTGCTGTGGGACCTGCCACTCGACCCCGACCTGATCGAACAACGTATTGGACGCCTCGATCGCATCGGCCAGCAACACGCCATCGTCCTGCACGTGGCGTGCGTACCGGATAGTGCGCAGGAGGTGCTGGCCCGCTGGCACGCCGATGGTACCCGGGTACTACGCGAGTGCCCGGCGGACGGCCGCGAACTGCTGCGCCGGTTCGGTGCGGACATCGTGCGCGTGGCGCGTGCGCACGCACGCGCCGGGGAATCGGACGATCCGGAACTGGATAGCCTGATCGCGGCCACCGCAGCCACGCATGCCGCACTGTCCGACGCCGTTCGCGATGGCCGCGACCGCCTGCTGGAACTCGCGGCGCAACACGCCGGCGGCGGCTTGCTGTTGGCGGCCATGCGCGCGGCGGATACGGACGTTGCGACACACGCCCTGATGCAGCAATGTTTCGAACCATTCGGCGTACACGCGGAGGATCTCGATGACGGCAGCGTCGTGCTTGATCCCGAATTCCTGTCCACCGATGCCCTGACCGGATTCACCGATGGCCCGCGTCGCGTGACGTTCAATCGGCGCGTCGCACTGGCGCGCGAGGACCTGGACCTGCTGCGGATGGATCACCCGCTGGTCGCGGGTGCCTTCGACCTGCTGCTCGCCGGCGAATTCGGCAACGCCGCATTCCTGGTGGATCCGGCCCTGCCGCCACGCAGCGTGCTGCTGGAAGCGGTGTACCTGGTGGAGTGCGTCGCCAACGTGCGTCTGGACATTCCGCGCCACCTGCCACCCACGCCCGTGGCGGTATGCATCGATTCCCGCCTGATGGAGCGCGACTACGCGCCGTCGGCCGGCTCGCTGGCGCGCGCGCGCGAACGCACGCTCGACATCTCACGTTACCGCCGCTACCTCGCGCAACTGGTACCGCCCATGCTGGAGCGCGCCGATGCGCTGGCGGCCGAACGCGCACTCGACATCACCGGCTCAGCCACGGCACAAGCCCATCAGGTGCTGGACGCGCGCGTGCAGCGCCTGCACGCGCTTGCAGCCATCAATGCTTCCGTCACCCCCGCGGAAATTGCCGGTGCCGAGGCCGATCGCGACGCGACCTTGGCCGCGCTCGCCAAGGCGCGCCCGCGTCTCGATGCGGTGCGGATGGCGGTGAGTGCCGATTTCCTCAGCCTGCGTTGAACATTGCGCAACCGCGCGCAGCCTGGTTCCGTCCGTCAAATGGTTGCCGCCTGCGTCCGAAGTCACCCGGAGCGGCGGCCTCCCGCGGCTGGATGACCCGTCGCCTCAGGCGATTCCCGCAAACCCGCCAGCACGCGTTCAACATCGAGTGACCGGATGGCGTCCACCACCATCTCCCAGCGGCCTTCTTCGCAAAGCCCGCCCATGCCTGCCCGCTCATAGCCATCCAGCGCCGCCTGCAGGCAGGCGTTCCGCACGGCTTCCGCCGCGGCTTTTGCAGTCGGCTGTCCCATGGTTGCCTGGATCCCGTTTCGTCTCGACCCGACCATTGTCGCGCGCCGCGCGCTCACGGCGACGCCAGCATTCAACATGCGGGCGCCGCCGGTCGTTGGCAAGCCGGCCGGGCCTTATTTGCCCTGCACCTGCACGCGGATCTTCTCGACGATTTCCGGATTGGCGAGTGTCGTCACATCGCCGATGTCGCGATGGTTGGAAATCGACGCCAACACGCGTCGCATGATCTTGCCGGAGCGGGTCTTGGGCATGTCGGGCACGACGTGGACCTTCGACGGTCGTGCGATCTTGCCGATGATGGTCTCGCAGGCCTCGACCACCTGGTTTGCGACCGCCTGGGTGTCCTTGGTGCCCGCCGGGACGGACACATACACTTCCGGCACCTTGCCCTTGACCTCGTCGGCGACCGGCACCACCGCCGCCTCCGCCACGCCGGATACGGTCAGGCAGGCGTTTTCGAGCTCCTTGGTTCCGAGCCGGTGGCCCGAGACATTGATGACGTCGTCGATGCGCCCGAGGATGCGGTAGTAACCATCCGCGGCGTCCGTCGCGCCATCGCCCGACATGTACGGCCAGTCGCGCCAGTCGTGGCTCTTGGGGTTCTTGCAGAAACGCTTGTAGTAGGTTTCCACGAAGCGCTTGTCGTCGCCCCAGACCGTCTGGATGATGCCCGGCCATGGGTTGCGGATGCACATGTTGCCCGCGCGCCCGCAGCCCTTGGGCAGCTCCTTGCCCTCATCGTCGAGGATGATCGGATAGATGCCCGGCAAGGCCGGCCCCGCGCTGCCGGGTTTCATGGGGTCGAGCGCCGGGATCGTGCTGCACAGGAAGCCGCCGTTCTCGGTCTGCCACCACGTGTCGCAGATGACGGCTTGGCCCTTGCCGACCTGGTCGAAGTACCAGTGCCACGCACTCGGCTCGATCGGTTCGCCCACGGTGGTCATGTGCTTGAACTTCTGCGGCCCGTGGATGGGCGCATCAGGACCCAGCCGGCGCAGCGCGCGCACGGCTGTCGGCGAGGTATGGAAAATGTTGACGCCCAGACGCTCGGCGATGCGCCACGGCCGGTTCAGGTCGGGGTAGGTCGGCACGCCCTCGTACATCACGCTGGTCGCGGCCAGCGCCAGCGGTCCGTACACGATGTAGGAATGCCCGGTGATCCAGCCGATGTCGGCCATGCACCAGTAGGTATCGCTGGGATGGATGTCCTGGATGTATTTCGAGGTGCCGGTGACGTACGCAAGGTACCCGCCGGTGCGGTGCTGGCAACCCTTGGGTTTGCCGGTGGTGCCGCTGGAATACATCAGAAACAGCGGCGCCTCGGCATCCATCGGCTCCGGTTCGATGCGCTTGCCAGCGTACTTTTTCAGGATGTCGTTGATGAAGAAATCACGCCCCTCGACCATCGGGGTGGGTGAGCTG
>JAICHS010000009.1 GCA_025924775.1 Rhodanobacteraceae bacterium | reverse complement strand
GTGAGCTGCTTCGGCGTGACGTTGCTCCAGTGTGCGCCAGCATCGCGGGTGCACCAGATGAGGCCGTCGTCGGTGCCGGCCCACAGCAGGTTGCGATCCAGTGGCGAGGAACCGACCGCGTACACCACGCCGCGGCGCGGCCCCTGACCGAGGTTGTCGGCGATGCTGGAGGCGTCGAGGTTGGCGGGCACGCCCGGATCGGGCCGCGACAGGTCGGGGCTGATCGCGGTCCAGTGTCCGCCGCCATCGGTGGTTTGCCACAACCGCTGGTTGCCGAAGTACAGGGTCGAATGGTCGGCCGCGTTGAAGGCCAGCGGCAGCGTCCAGGTGTGGCGATAGATGTCGGGGTCGGCCAGGGTCGGGTCGACGTTGCGCGTCTGCTGGGTCTTGAGGTCCAGCTTCTCCACCGTGCCGCCATAGACGATGTCGGGATCCTTCGGGTCGGGTGCGATCATGCCGGATTCGCCACCCGCGGTGACCTCGTGGAACTGCTGCATGTTGATGGTGGGGTAGTACGCCGAACGGCTGGGCACCGCGGCTGCGCCCGAATCCTGCTGCGCGCCGTACACGCGGTACGGAAAGCGGTTGTCCACGCTGACGTGGTACATCTGCGCGGTCGGCTGGTTGTACCAGGAGGACCACGTCTTGCCGCCGTTGGTGGTGATGATCGCGCCCTGGTCCACGCCCATGATCTGGCGGTCCGGGTCGTTGGGGGCGATCCACAGTTCGTGGTAGTCGTCGCCGGTCGGGTCGCCCAGCACCGGCACAAAGTGCTTGCCGCCATCGTCAGAACGCAGCTCGATGGTGTTCATTGCGTAGATGCGGTCGGGGTTCTTCGGGTCGGCGGTGATCTGGCCGAAATACCAGCCGCGCTGCCAGATGCGCGGGTCGCCGGTCATCTTGTTCCAGGTCTTGCCGGCGTCGTCGGAGCGGTACAGGCCGCCTTCCGCGGCATCGGCGATCGCGTAGATGCGGTCGGGCGCGGCGGCGGAAATCGCGATGCCGATGCGGCCCAAATCCTTGGATGGAAAGCCGTGGCCCTCGATGTGCGTCCACGTGGTGCCGCCATCGGTGGATTTGTACAAGCCGCTGCCGGGTCCGCTGGAAGGCGGGTACACGTTCCACGGTGGGCGCCGCGTCTGCCACAGCGACGCGTAGATCACGTTGGCGTCGCCGGGTTTGAAGATCAGGTCGATCGCACCGGTGTCGGCGTTGGGGCCGAGCACTTTCTTCCAGCTCTTGCCGCCATCCAGCGAGCGGAACACGCCGCGTTCGGCGTTCGGCCCGTAGGGATGGCCCAGTGCCGCCACGAACAGGCGATTCGGGTTGTGCGGATCGACCCGGATCATCGCGATCTGCCGAGTGTCGGCGAGGCCGATGTGCGCCCAGGTCTTGCCGCCATCGACGGACTTGTACCTGCCATCGCCCTGGGCGATGTCCGAGCGCATGTCGGACTCGCCGGTGCCGACGTAGAGGATGTTCGGCGCGGACGGCGCCACCGCGATCGCGCCGATCGAGCCGACGGCCTCGGCATCGAAGATCGGTTGCCAGGTCCGGCCGGCATCGCGCGTTTCCCACACGCCGCCGTCCACCGCGCCCATGTAGAAGTGGTTCGGCTGCCCCGGCACACCCGTAACCGCCAGCGTGCGACCCGCACGGAATGGCCCGATCAGGCGCCAGTGCAGCGCGCCGAAGGGCAGTGTTTGCGTGCCGGCTGCCGCGGGCGTTGCGGTTGCGACAGCGGGTGTCGCCAAGGTTGCGGCGGGCAGCGCGAGTGCGAAGGAAGCAGCAAGCGCCGCAAAGCGGGAAACGGACATGGGCGACCCTCCTGACAATCGCGTCATGATAGCCCTCGTATCCGCGCGAGCATGGGTCAAAAGGCAGGGGTGCGGCCGTGCGGATCCGGGTACCGGATACGCGGCGTCCCGGATTTGACGCTGAGTGCCGCAGACAGCCGAAGCTGATTGCACGCGCCGGTGCCCGCGACGCGTAGCTTCAGCACATCAGGGGCTCATCCACCGTCGGCTCTGCCGTCCCTGCGCCCATTCGGCTCGCGTTTGAGCGAGCCCTCCACCGCAAGACGAGCCGCGGTCATGGACTGGTCGTCCTGGTCCACCTTGACCATTCGAACGTACGGAAACGATCCACGAGTGCGTCGATCAACTGGCGCACGGCACGGCTGACGTAGCGCGTTGGCGGATAGACGGCGTGGATCGCATCCTCGGTGGGCGGCGTGCGTGGCAGCACGACCTGCAATTGCCCCGCCGCAAGCGCAGGCCCGGCGATGAACAGCGGAAGGATGGCGAGGCCGAGCCCCGCCGTGGCCGCATCGCGCATGCCCTCGCCGCTGTTGGTATAGACGCGGCCACGGACGGCGACCTGGCGCGGCTCGCCGCCGCGACGCGCGGGTGCGAACTGCCAGAACGGTGTCGAGCTTGTATTGCCATACGCGATGCACGGATGCTGCTGGATGTCTTCGATCCGCTTCGGTAGCGCGTGCGACGCCGCGTACGCCGGACTGCAGCAAAGCACGCGCGGGCTGCGCGCGATGCGCCGCGCCATCAGCGACGAGTCCGCCAGGCGCCCGATCCGGATGCCCAGATCGAAGCCTTCGCTCGCGAGGTCGACGTAGCGGTCTTCGAGGTTCAGCGTGATCGCGAGATCCGGATGGCGCGCCACGAACTCGAACACGGCGCGGCCCAGGTATTGCGCGCCGAAGGTCACCGGCGCCGTGATCCGCAGGTTGCCAGCGAGCGCGCCGTCGCCACCGGCGGCCTCGTCCGCGGCCTGCTGGATGTCGCCCAGCAGCTCGACCATCCGCGCGTGGAAGCGCCGCCCGGCGTCCGTCACTGCCGTGCCGTGGGCGGAACGCTGCAACAACTGCGTGTGCAGCGCTTGCTCGAGATGCATGATCCGCGCGCTGAGGCTCGATTTCGCGACACCCAGGCGGACCGCGGCGGTGGTGATGCTGCCGTCATCGACCACCTGCACGAACGCGCGGATGTCAGCCAGGTTGTAGTCCATGGATGGGTACCCCATGCGATCGGGTGTTCGGTTTTTCCGAACACCGGGTTCGACGCAGCGAGTCTACCCAGGTTTGCGGCCGGCAAATAAGGTACGTGCATACCGCAACGGGAGTTCCAGTCATGAACGCCATCCGATCCGCCGCCGAACGTGGCCAGTCCCAGATGGGTTGGCTCGACAGCCGCCACACCTTCTCTTTCAGCAACTACTACGACCCGGCCCACATGGGCTTCGGCACCCTGCGCGTCATCAACGAAGACCGGGTCAAGCCGGCCAAGGGGTTTGGCACGCATTCACACCGCGACATGGAGATCCTGTCGTGGGTGCTCGACGGCGCGCTGGAACACAAGGACAGCATGGGCACGCACGGCGTGATACGTCCGGGCGAATTGCAGCGCATGAGCGCGGGGACCGGGGTCACGCACTCGGAGTTCAATGCATCCGCGGTCGAACCCGTACACTTCCTCCAGATCTGGCTGTTGCCTGAGCGCGAAGGGCTCGCGCCATCTTACGAGCAGCGTGCGTTTGCGCCCGTGGACCTCGAGGGCCGTTTGCATCTGATCGCGTCGCATGACGGCCGCGACGGGTCCGTCAAGGTGCATCAGGACGTGAATCTCTTTGCGGGCCGGATATCGCCGAACGCGGGTGTTTCGTTCCGCCCGGATGCTGGGCGCTCGCTGTGGCTGCACGTTGCCAAGGGCCACGTCCAGGTGGACGGCCGCGATCTGCAGGCGGGTGATGCGGCGTCCTGGATCGCCGCCCCCGAGGCTTTGGCCATCCGGGCCATCGCGCCCAGCGAAGTGTTGTTGTTCGATCTCGCGCCGGCGCAGTGAGCCGGCGACACCGTCATCACCTCAATCCCACAACTGGAGGTTCCACATGAAAACGCTCACCAACGGTTCCGATCTGCTCGGCCGGCTGTTTCTGGTCCTGCTGTTCGTGATTTCCGGCTTCGGCAAAATCGGAGGCTACGCGGGCACGGAGGCTTACATGGCCGCAGGCGGCGTGCCGGGCCTGCTGCTGCCGCTCGTGATCGTGCTCGAGATCGGCGGCGGCATCCTGGTGCTGCTCGGCTGGCATACCCGGATCGTGTCGCTGCTGCTGGCCGGGTTCACCATCCTCGCGTTGCTGCTCTTCCACCTGCCGGTCACCGCGGCCAACCAGGTCGTGGTGCTGGCGGAATTGGGCGTGGCAGGCGGCTTCCTGGTACTTGCCGCGCACGGCCCCGG
This sequence comes from Rhodanobacteraceae bacterium, assembly GCA_025924775.1. Taxonomy (GTDB): domain Bacteria; phylum Pseudomonadota; class Gammaproteobacteria; order Xanthomonadales; family Rhodanobacteraceae; genus 66-474. The sequence goes on along the minus strand of JAICHS010000009.1, from coordinate 17,788 downwards.
TGCCTGGAGCCTGGACGCGTGGCTTGCCCGCCGCGCCTCCGGGGAAGCGGTGGCGGCGTGACTCAAGTGGCAGTGTCACGCACACTGCCGGTACGGTGGGTTCGCAGCGATCGCTGCGAACCCCAACCCAAGGAGCCGAAATGCCCCTCAAACTTCACGTCATCATCTGCAGCACCCGGCCCGGGCGGGTCGGCCCGTCCGTCGCGCGCTGGTTTCTGGACTTCGCCCGCGGGCACGGCAAATTCGACGCGGGCATGGTCGATCTTGCCGAGGTCGATCTGCCGATGTACGACGAACCCGTGCACCCGGCGAAAGCCCAGTACGAACACGAGCACACCAGGCGCTGGAGCAAGCTCGTTGCCGCCGCCGACGCTTATGTGTTCGTGACTCCCGAATACAACTACAGCCCGCCGCCGACATTCGTGAACGCGGTCGATTACGTGTACCGCGAATGGAATTACAAGCCGTGCGGCTTCGTGAGTTATGGCGGCGTGTCGGGTGGCTTGCGCGCAACGCAAATGGAACGCCTGCACGTCACGACGCTCAAGATGATGCCGATGCCGGAAAGCGTCATGGTGCCGATGGTGGCAAGCCAGGTCGACGCGGAGACTGGCCAGTTCACCGCCAACCGCTACAACGAATCGGCAGCGACCACCATGCTGGACGAGCTGTGGCGCTGGGCCGGGGCACTAAAGCCGATGCGGGCATGATGCGGACGCACCGCGCCTGAAGGCTGGCGGCGGTCGTCAGGGCTTTGGCATCTCGACACGGGTGACCACTTTGGCGCCCGTCTCGAGCGTGCGGTGTACCGGGCACTTGTTGGCGATCTCGACGAGCTTGCCTTGAATCTCTGTAGAAACCTGGTCGGTGACGGAAATCACGCGCTCGAAGCGGTCGATCCGGGCGTTGCTGGCGCGCTCTTCGTCCGAGCACTCCGCGCAATCCTTCGCGTGCACTTTTGCATGCGAAACGTCCACCCGGATTCGCCCGAGCGCAAGCCGTTTGTGTTCGGCGTACATGCGCAGCGTGATCGAGGTGCAGGCGCCCAGGGCAATCGCGAGGAAATCGTAGGGTGATGGGCCCGAACCAAGGCCGCCCACGCTTTCGGGTTCATCGGCGAACGCTTGCCAGGCGCCGGCCTGCACCGTGTTCTGGTAACGGCCTTCGCCGGTCTCCGCTACCCGCACCGACGCGACGGGTTCGACCTGCCTGGCGATATCGGCGCCCACATAGCGCCCGGCCCAGCCCGCGATCACCTTTGCCGCGTAATTGGCGTCCGCCGACTTGGTCAACAGGTGGTCCGCGGTGTCCAGCGACACAAAACTCTTGGGGTGCTTGGCGGCCTGGAAGATCCGGGTCGCATGTTCGATGCCGACGACCTCGTCGAGCGGCGAATGCATTACGAGCAACGCCTTGCGCATCGTCGCGACGGCCTCGGTGAGGGTCTGTTCCCGTACGTCATCGACAAACTGTTTCCTGATCGTGAACTTGCGCCCGCCAAGCTGTACCTCGGCTTCGCCGGCCGCCTCGATCGCCGCGATGCTGCTGCCGAATTGCTTCAGCACGTTGCGCGTGTCGGCCGGTGCGCCAATGGTAACGACCGCGCGTGCTTCGGGGATCGAGCCGGCGACCGCAAGCATGGCCGCGCCGCCCAGCGAATGCCCGATCAGGATCGCGGGCGCTGCGTAATGTGCGCGCAGATAATCGGCTGCCGCCGCAAGGTCTGCGACATTGGAGGAAAAGTTGGTGGACGCGAATTCACCCTGGCTGGAGCCAAGCCCGGTGAAATCAAAGCGCATCACCGCGATGCCTTCGCGTGCAAGTTCGGCGGCGATGCGACGTGCGGCCAACAGGTCCTTCGAGCAGGTGAAGCAGTGCGCAAACAGCGCATAGGCGCGGATGGATCCGCCCGGTAAGTCCAGGCGCGCGGCCAGTTTTGCGCCGGAATGACCGACGAATTCGAGTCGCTGGGTAATGGAGGGAGTCGGCATGGTCTTGGGCCTGGTTCCGGGTGGGCGCAAGCAGCTGGGATGGAGTCCTTGCAGGGCTGCAGTTTGGCGTGAGCCAACGGGGGCCAGACTACACTACGCCGGCGGCAGCCCGACCTTCGATGTCATCGCATTCGAGCAATCCGCCGGTCGACGCAGGCATCACGAAGCATGCATCGGGAATGGCCCCGGTCACGGATACGATGTTTGCTGTGGCGACCGGCAACGTGACGGATTGCCACGGCTCGCGATCCACCTGTCCCGTGTGACCTCGAGGAGGCGGAAAATGAAACACGAAGCCTGGCCGGAACTTCCCTACGGTGCGTGGAAAGACACCTGCACGACACTGCACCTGTGGACGCAGATCGTCGGCCAGATGCGGGTCGCGCAGGCACCGTGGCTCTGTCATTCCTGGCACACCACGTTGTATTTGACGGCGCGCGGGTTGACCACTTCGCCAATTCCATACCACGAGCGGACCTTCCAGATCGACTTTGATTTCCTCGACCACCTCTTGCTCATCACGGTCGATGATGGCGCCCGGCGCAGCGTGAAGCTCAAGGCCCAGTCCGTGGCGGCGTTTTACAACGCGCTGTTGGTGGCACTGGGCGAGCTCGGCATGCCTGTCACGATCCACGGCAGCCCGAATGAACTGCCCGATGCGATTCCCTTCCGCGAGGATATGGTTCACGCATCCTACGACGCGGAGTATGCACGGCGATTCTGGCGGGTCCTGCTGCAGGCCGACCGCAACCTCAAACGGTTTCGGACCAGCTTTCTGGGCAAGTCGAGTCCCGTGCACTTCTTCTGGGGCAGCTTCGATCTTGCCGTCACACGGTTTTCCGGACGCGGGGCGCCGCCGCATCCCGGTGGCATCCCCAACCTGCCGGATGCCGTGACCCGCGAGGCCTATTCACACGAGGTGAGCAGTGCCGGGTTCTGGCCGGGTGGCGGCCCCGTCGACTACGCGGCCTTCTACTCCTACGCCTATCCGACACCGGAAACTTTCCGGACCCAGCCGGTGCACCCGGATGGCGCGTTCTTCCATGCAGGCGCGGGTGAATTCATCCTGCCTTACGAAGCGGTCCGCACGGCGCCCGATCCGGAAGGTGCCCTGCAGAAATTCCTGCAAAGTACCTACGAGGCGGCGGCCAATACGGCGGGATGGAACCGCGTGGCGCTGGAGTGCGAGTTGGGGGTACCCCGCGTTCCGCGTCAGGCTTATCACGATTGACGGGGTGGGCAGGGAGTTCGAATTTTGCGCGCGATCCCGGAATTACTCGCGCCATCCATGGCGCTCGCGCTACGCGCCGCCTTCGGCGCTCGCGTTTGCAATCCTGAAAACGCAGTCGCGAGGCGATATCCGGGATCCAGCTTCTTTTGAGATCGGCGGGTTACGCGCAAGTCACTGGATCACTCGCCGTGTCCCGCGGCTTGCCCTTCGGGCCATCGGCTGCGCCGATGTTCGCTCGGGCATCCTGCTTTCGCAGTCCGGCCTTCGTGGGAATGACCATACAGGGGCAGCGTCGGCCTTGGCGCAATGCCTGATGTGACGACGCAGATTCGGGGTACGCCTTGCATCGCGCGCGCCGTGTTCTGGAACAGCGCCCGCTTTTGCCCATACAGGTCGCGCTGGTGCGATTCGCGATCCTTGCCGATGATCGCTTCGGCTTCCGCATCGGTGAGGTTCTAATTGCGCGATCTTCCGGGGTCGGCGCCGACTATTTCAGGTAGGTGTCGTCGGGATAGCACCAGGCCCAATCCGGGCCGGGTTCAATCGTCTTGATGATGGGATGATGCGTGCTCTCGTAATGGGCGCGCGCGTGACGATTTTTGGAACTGTCGCAGCAGCCCACGTGGCCACAGGTCATGCAAATGCGCAGCGATACCCACGTATCGCCTTGGGCGACGCATTCCGGACACACGTGTTCGCCGTAACTCACTTCCTTCGTCGCGCCGGTGTGCGTGCAGAGATTGGAGTTGCGTTGCGAGTCGGTCAGTTTGGCGTTGGGCATGGAAGTCTCCTGGCTTGAGCGGTTCAACGGCTGGCGATGGGTCGTATGACAAATGGCGGCGCCCGCAGACGTTCTCCCTTGTGGGTCCCGGCATCGCCGAAATGGCGATGTGCTTTCCGAGCATCGCGCGCCTTGCAGATTTCGTCCGCTGTGCGTGCCACGAAGTTCCACCAGATGATCACGGACTCGCCGAACCGCACGCCACCGATGAGGACCGCGTGCGCTGCGTTCCTGCCGTAGCGTTCCAAGCCTGCGGTGCGTGCCGAGGTCGTGCAGGGCACCCGAAGCAAGCCGGGCACCTTTGAATTGAACTTCGCCCTCGATGATGACCGGCGCGCATTTCCACGCTGGAACAAGCGGCAGCCGCGGCTTGCCGCCGGCACCGATTCGGGCAACGGCCAGTTCACGATTCCTGGGCCGTTATCGGGTTGCGAATCGTAGCGTTCGACTTCCGGCGAGGGCAGGGGATTGCTCATGGTGCTGCCCGCAATGACCCGAGCGCCAGCTTAGCACTCAGCGCTGGTGCGGCGGCGCTGGGGTGTCGTCGTCGAAGCGATCCAGCCGCGCCAGTTTCTCGAAGCGCGCGAATACGCCATCGATGAAACGGTTGCGGTGGCGGTACCACAGCGCGTTGGCGCGCAGCGTACTGCCGAGCCGCAGTTTTTCGTGGTGCAGGCCCTGGCCTGATTCGTACAAGCCGATGCCGTGGGCGATGCACCAGCGGACGTTTTCCAGCCAGCTCACGTGGTACAGGTTGTAGCGGTCCATTGCCGCATAATCCATGCCCAAAAACTTGTCGAGCAGGCGTTCGGCGTCGTGTAGCACCAGGTTGAACGCGACCAGCCGCTCGCCTTCGAAATACGTCACGCAGAACGCGTGGCCGGGCATGCCGCGCATGACGTTTTCGAAGTACGCCGGTGTCAGTTCCTCGAACGACAGGTCCGCGTGCGCCAGGGTTTCGCGGTACAGGTGCTGCACGTCGTCGGCGATGCCGTCGAGGCTGGTCCGCCATTCGATACGCAGGGCTGCGCCCGCGCGGCGCTTGCGGCGCAAGTCCTTGCGGGTGGCGGCACCGAGTGAGGCGAGGTATCCATCGACGTCGGGCCATGGAAGGTCGAGCGTCGCGCCGGGCAGGCCGGGCAGCTTGCGCAAGCCGTGACGCGGACACACCTGTTGCCAGGCAGTCTCATCCAGCGGTGCATCCTTGATCGCAAGCATGCCGAGGTTTTCGCGCGCGGCGACCGTTTCCATTCGCACGAGGATCGCATCCAGCCACGCCGCGCGTTGCTCCGGCGTGGCGTCGGGCACGCAACCGACGCGGCAACGTTCAGTCACCGGTGAGCCCAGCGACAGCATCGGGATGCGCAGCAGCCGCGGAAACACCTTCGCCAGCGCTTCGGTCGCGCGGCGCAGGCCACCCTGCATGGTGGTGTCGAGGCGGTAGTCGGTGGTGAAGGCGGGTACGGCTGCCAGCAAGCGCTTGCCGTCGCGCACCGCGAAATACAGGTAACGAAACCCGGCCAGTCCGGCGTGTTCGATCGCACGCAGGTAGGCGTGCGCTTCGAGTTCGTGCGGGAACAGGCCATTCCACTCGGCCGGCGCGAACGCGTCGATGCAAGCGTGCGTGGTGACTTCGATCATGCCGCGGGAAGCGCCTGGCAGGCATCAGACAGGGTTTGCGCAAGCGCGCAATCGGTGAGCGTGTTCGCCTCGATCTGCTGGCGGTCGCCGGCGTCGCGCACAGGCTGGTCCATGCGCGCCTCGATGCGCTTGAACCAGTTGCGGTGGCGCGGTGGCGAATATTCGCCGCAGACGTCGGCGCCCAGCACCCGCTTGTGTTGCCCGGCCGCCTGCAGCATCGCGAGCAGTGCGACCAGCGGCATCTGGCCCTGGTCCCAGTTGGTGAGAGCCTCTTGCTCGGGCAGCACGTCCTTGTCGATGGTGATCCAGATGGCCGCGGTTGGAATCGCTGCCAGCACCGCGTCGGTTGCCTCCGGCAAGGGCATGTCCGCGAGGTTGCGCCAGTGGATGTAGCCATCGTGCCACGTGTGCCCCGGCCCATCGGCGATCCGCCGGCGCACGTGCGAGGCAGCGTGCTGCCACGGAAACAGCGCCAGCCGGCCCGAATCCAGCGCGGGCAGGTTGCCGCCCTTGCGGCCCGGGTCGACCAAGTCGTCGCTGCACACGCCCACGGTGACCACGCGCGCCACGTTCGGCAGCGCCAGTACCCGGTTCACCCACGAACCGCAGTGCCAGCGCGGCGCCAGGCGCACCCAGTCCGGGTGGTTGTCGAAATGCAACAGCGTGAAGGGTTCTTCCACGCGCTCGGCCAGCAGCGCGGCCAGGTGATGAAAGTCGCCCGAACCCATGAACGTGACCGAGGGGCGTGGATCGGCCGTGGCGGCGAGCCGCGCGCGCGCAGCGTCGATGTTCCGACGCCGGCTCCACAGGCGCAGCGCGGGGCCCAGATCGGTCAAATCGACGCGCGTTGTCGACGCCCATGCCGCGGCGCCGGCCAAGGCGTCGGCATCGACGCTGCCATCGGTATCAAGGATGCGAAGGTGGCTGGGCATGCGGTCATTATCGCGGCGTTGCGGCAACGCCGCCGCATCGGGCCCCCTGGCGACCGGACCATGACCGCCGGCGCAAGGTGGTTGAATGCCGCAAGCGGCATGCTGCCTGAAACCGCTTTTGGATCGCTTTGCGTGGTGCGCCGTGAGGCGTCGTAAAATAGCGGTGCTGCTTCGCTTTTGCCGCCGTGTGCGCCAATGAATACCGCAACCGCCAAACCCCGCCCCTGGTTCTTCGCCTACACCGCGTGGGACGCGATTCCCGCGCTGATGACGCTGGGCCACGCGGTCTTCCTCGCGTGGTTGTTCTTCGGCTTCCACCACACCCCGTGGTGGTTGTGGATCCCGTGTGCGTTGCTGTATTCGATCAGCATCTCGTGGTCGATCAACGGCCCCAGCCACAGCTTCATCCACAACGAGTTCTTCAAGTGGGGCTGGCTGAATCGCGTTTTCAGCTTTTTGTTCTCGTTCACCGACGGCTTCAGCCAAGAGTGGTACCGCAGCGTGCACCTGCGCCACCACGTCGGCAACATGGACCGCGTCGGCAAGAACGGCACCACCATCGACCCGATCTCCATCTACCGCCATGGCAAGGACGGCAAGCCCGAGAACGTGTGGGCCTACACCTTTTTGTCATTCTTCCGCGACGACATCGGCGAGTGCTACACGCGCCTCAAGGAAAAACACCCCGAGCGCGCGCGCTGGGTGCGCATCGAGATGGTGTCGTTCCTGGCGTTGTACCTTGCGTGCCTCGTCTACGACTGGCGCGCCTTCCTGTGCCTGGTGCCGTTCTATTACCTCGGCCAGTCGCTGTCTTCGCTCAACGGCTACTACGAGCACCTGAAGGGCAACCCCGACGAGCCGATCGCGTGGGGCGTCAGCACGTACAACAAGCTGTACAACTGGATCTGGCTGTACAACGGCTTCCACGCCGAGCACCACTATCGGCCCAAGGTGCACTGGACGAAAATGGTGGCGCTGCGCGATTCGATCCGCGACGAGCAGCGCGCCAAGGGCGTGCACGTGATGCACTGGTGCCACGCGCTGGGCTTCATGGACCGCCAGCCGCCGGCGCGCACGCGGGTCGCCGCGCCGCAACCCGCCGCGCATCACGCGGCGGGCTGAGCCGCAACCGTCAAAGCCACGCGAACACGCCCAGCGGGTTCTGGGTGCGCGCGACGGTCACGATGAACAGGAACACCGCCAGCGCGGCCACGAAGAATGCGCCGCGCACCGCGCGCGTACGCCCGCGCCGCAGCGCGAACGTGCCCAGCACGATGTAGACCACCAGCAGCAGTACCTTGACCGTCAGCCACGCCTGCGCGAACGGGTACTGGTGGATGATCACGGCCAGCGCGATGCCGGCCGCCAGGAACAGCGTGTCGACGATCCGTGAGGTCCACTCGAAGGCCGGGTGGTTGGTGGCGGGCGATCCGGCCAGCATCAGGCAGCCGCGCGTGAAGAACACGCTGCCGGACACGATCACGCAGCCGATGTGCAGCCACAGAATTTGCAGGAACCACGCGGCCATGTCGGGTTGCGGGGCGGCAGGGCTGTCGAGTATGCAGGCGCCAAGCGCGCCGCGTGTTGACTCAGAACAACAGAGTTTGTTCGAAGCAGCTGTTGGCGAGAGTCAGGGCAGGAAGCCCGTTCCGACCTCCATGGAGCCAAGTCATGGCCGGTTGATGCAGCCCCTCATGGTGCTGCGATCAGGGATGATCGCACGATCAAGCATTCAGGACGCAGCGCGCCAATTCGCGCAGGCGCGGCGTATCCAGCAGTGCGACCTTGCGGCCATCGATCGCGATCAGTTTTTGTTCGCGGAACCGACCCAGCACGCGGCTGACGGTTTCCGCCGCCAGGCGCAGGTAATTGGCGATGTCGGCGCGCGCCATGCTGAGCCGGAATTCGGTGCCCGACAGCCCGCGCGCGGCGTAGCGGTCGCCCAGGTCGATCAGGAATGCCGCCAGGCGCTCGTCGGCGGAGTGGTCGCCGGCCAGCAGCGAGGCCGAGCCCAGTTCCTTGGAAAGCAGCCGGAACAAATGCTGCTGGATCTTGGGCTGGCGCGCTGCCAGCGCGCTCATCGCCGGAAACGAGAAGCGGCAGCACTGGGTGGTTTCAAGTGCAATTGCGTCGCACGGATAGTGCTCGGGGTAGATCGCGTCCAGCCCCACCAATTCACCCGGCAAGTAGAAACCCAGCACCTGCTCGCGGCCCTCGGCGTCGACCAGGGTGGTCTTGATCATGCCGTCGCGCACCGCGAACAACGCCCGGAACGCGTCGCCGGCACGGAAGATGCGCTGGCCGGGCTCAAATGGGCCGACGTGCTCCACCAGGCAATGCAAGTCGTTGAGTTCCGGCTTGCCGTACCCGGCGATCGAGCAGGCCTCGGCGAACGCACAACTGGAGCAGAAGTGGTCGGCGTCGCCGTCGTTCGACGGAATGCCGGTATGTCTGGTCGGGCCGGCGCTTGGGTTTGGCGAGTGCGATTCCATGATCGGGCCGTCGTGGGACGCGGGAAGATTCGTGTACCCGCTCGTACATTTTACCGCAGCACGGGAAGTCACGGCCGACCAGCCGTGCGATGCGCGGGGCGGGCGCCGATGGGCGGGTCGCCGGTGATCAGGGCTGGCCAAGCGGTTGGATCGTCTGCTCGATGGCGCCGAAGATCGAGTGGCCGTCGATATCGTGCATGTCGATCTTCACCGTGTTGCCGTATTTCAGGAACGGCGTCATCGCCTCGCCGTCGCGCAGCTTCTCGACGGTGCGCTGTTCGGCCAGGCACGAGGCCCCGCGCGAGGTGTCCTGGTTGGCGATGGTGCCGGAACCGATGATGGTGCCCGCCGCCAGCGGCCGGGTTCTGGCCGCGTGCGCCACCAGTTGCGCGAAATTGAACTGCATGTCCTCGCCGGCTTCGGCCTCGCCGAACCACTGGCCGTTGATCCAGGTGCGCATCGGCAGGTGCACCTTGCTATCCTGCCAGGCGTCGCGCAGCTCGTCCGGGGTTGCGAACACCGGCGACAGTGCCGAGCGCGGCTTGGATTGCAGGAACCCGAAACCCTTGGCGAGTTCGCCGGGGATCAGGTTGCGCAGCGACACGTCGTTGACCAAGCCGAGCAACTGGATGTGCTGGGCTGCCTGTTCCGGGGTTGCCGCCATCGGCACATCGTCGGTCACCACCACCACCTCGGCCTCGAGGTCGATACCGTAGTCCTCGCTGGGCACGCTGACCGGGTCGCGCGGACCCAGGAAACCGGCGCTGGTGGCCTGGTACATCAACGGGTCGGTGTAGAAGCTTTCCGGAACGGTGGCGCCGCGCGCGCGGCGCACGCGCTCGACGTGCGGCAGGTAGGCGCTACCATCCACGAATTCGTAGGCGCGCGGCAGCGGCGCGGCCAGTGCGTGGAAATCCAGCTCGAACGCGTTGGCGACCGCCTTGCTGGCGTGCAGGCACAGCGCATCGTACAGCGTGTGCAGCCGTGGCGCAGTGTGCTGCCAGTCGTCCAGTGCGGCCTGCAGCGTCGGCGCGATGTCCGTGGCCGCAACGCCGTAAACAAGGTCGCGGCTGACCACGATCAGCGTGCCGTCCCGCCCGCCTTCCTTGAGGGTTGCAAGTTTCATGGTGTCTCCGTTGGGTTCAGCGGTGTGACGGGTCGAAGTGTTTCTGCAGGCCCTGCCAGCATTTGGCGTAATCGCGCTGGCGCTGCGGCGCGTCGAGTGCCTGGCGGGTCGGGTGGATCACGCAGCGGGTTTCGAACATGAAGGCCATGGTATCAACCACGTGCTGCGGCTTGCTGGTGTCGGTGGCCAGGGCCTTGGCGTGGCTGGCCGCGTCCGGGCCATGTCCCGTCATGCAGTTGTGCAGGCTGGCGCCGCCGGGCACGAAGCCGCCTTCGGCGCGGGCGTCCTTGGCGTCGTACTCGCCGCGGATCAGGCCCATGAGCTCGCTGGCGACGTTGCGATGGAACCATGGCGGGCGGAAGGTGTGCTCGGCCACCAGCCAGCGCGGCGGGAAGATTGCGAAATCCATGTTGGCGGTGCCGGGGGTATCCGACGGGGAAGTCAGCACCGTGAAGATCGACGGATCGGGATGGTCGTAGCTGATCGAGCCGATGGTGTTGAAGCGGCGCAGGTCGTAGCGGTACGGCACATGCGTACCGTGCCACGCCACCACGTCCAGCGGCGAGTGGTTAAGCGGTGCCCGCCACAGGTGGCCCTGGAACTTCGCGACCAGTTCGAAATCGCCTTCGACATCCTCGTACGCCGCGACCGGCGCCTCGAAATCACGCGCGTTGGCGTTGCCGTTGGTGCCGATGGGGCCGAGCTCGGGCAGGCGCAGGTGCGCACCGAAGTTCTCGCACAGGTAGCCGCGCGCCGCGCCGTCGGGAAGCTCGACCTTGAAGCGCACGCCACGCGGAATCAGCGCGACCTGCTGCGGTTCGACTTCCAGCACGCCCAGTTCGGTCGCGATGCGCAGGCGCCCCTGTTGCGGCACGACCACCAGCGCGCCGTCGGCGTCGTAAAAGAAGCGCCCACGCATCGGCTGGTTGCATGCGAACAGGTGGATGCCCACGCCGACCTGCAGCGCGGGCGTGCCGTTGCCCGCCAGCGTGAAAATACCGTCCACGAAATCGGTGGGGGCAGCGGGCAGCGCAAACGGACTCCAGCGCATCTGGTCGGGTGGCGTGGGCGCCTCGTCGAAGCGGTTGTGGAACGCCGCCTGTTCGAAGGGTGCGAACGCGCCGTGCAGGGCGGCGGGACGGATGCGGTACAGCCAGCTGCGCCGGTTGGCGTGGCGTGGCGCGGTGAACGCGGTGCCGGACATTTGTTCGGCGTACAGGCCGTACGGCACCTTCTGTGGCGAGTTCTGCCCGACCGGCAGCGCGCCTTCCAGCGCCTCGCTTGAATGCTCGTTGCCGAAGCCGGAGAGGTAGTTCAATGCGTGGGGCATCTGCGATTCCTCGATGGCAGGGATTTGCGTTGGACGAACCGGTGGGCGGTGCATGTCATCGGAGTGGGCCGGCCGGCGGAGCCTTCGAAAAACCAATGCAGGCGCGGGACGCAGCCGGTTGTCCGAACTGCCTACAGCACCCCGCGCCGCATCTGGTCGCGTTCGATGGATTCGAACAACGCCTGGAAGTTGCCTTCGCCGAAACCCTCGTTGCCCTTGCGCTGGATGATTTCGAAGAAGATCGGGCCGATGCAATTCTGGGTGAAGATCTGCAGCAGCAGCTTCTTGTGGGTTTCCGGGTCGGCGTCGATCAGGATCTTGTTTTTCGCCAGCCGCGGCACGTCCTCGCCATTGCCCGGGATGCGCACGTTGATCACGTCGAAATAGGTGTCGGGTGTGTCGAGGAACTCGACCTTGGCCGCGCGCATCTGCTCGATCGTGGCGTAGATGTCGTTGGTGAACAGCGCGATGTGCTGGATGCCCTCGCCATGGTATTCGTCGAGGTATTCGTTGATCTGCGATTTTGGATCGTTGGATTCGTTGAGCGGAATGCGCACCATGCCGTCGGGTGCGGTCATGGCCTTCGACTTCAGGCCGGTCTTGGCGCCCTTGATGTCGAAATACTTGATCTCGCGGAAGTTGAACAGGCGCTCGTAGTAGCCCGCCCACTTCGCCATTTCGCCGAAATACAGGTTGTGCGTAAGGTGGTCGATGAAGGTGAGCCCGAAGCCCTTGGGTTCGCGCTGGCCTTGCGGTAACAGCCACTCGTAGTCGTCGAACACGGAACCCGTGCTGCCGTAGCGGTCGACCAGGTACAGCATGCAACCGCCGATGCCTTCGATCACCGGCGCGTCGATCGCACGGCTCGCGGACTTGTGCGTGATTTCCTTCGCGCCGTTGCCCAGCGTCGCCTTCAGAACCTCGGCCGCGGGCCGGGAGAAGCGGATGGCGAAGCCGCAGGCGCACGGCCCGTGTTTTTGCGCGAAATCCGCCGCGAACGAATCCGGCTGCTCGTTGACCAGCAGGTTGCAGCCACCCTGGCGGTACAGCGTGATGGCCTTGCGCTTGTGCTTGGCGACCGCGGTGAACCCAAGCTGCCTGAACAGTGCATGCAGTTTCGCGGGCTCGGGCGACGCGAATTCCACGAACTCGAAGCCATCAACACCCATTGGATTGGCGAACGTGGTGGGCTGCATGCCGGCGTTGAGTTGGGCGTTCATGGCGGTCTCCGGAAGCGTGCTGTGGTGAAGGGTCGGACCACGGATGGTCGTTCTGGTATTGGCGGGTCGGGAATCGCGATGCCTGCAAGGGATTTCGTTGCGTGACGGGCATGGACGACCGCACAACCAGGCCCTACAATAGTTTCAAATGAAACCATTTGCAACCGACGCCGGTGCGCTTCCGCACGCACCCATCGATCTCGGAAAATTCATTCCCTACCAGCTGTCGATCGTGTCCAACACGGTCAGCCAGTCGATCGCGGACGAGTACCAGAGGCGCTTCGACCTCGGCACCACCGAGTGGCGCGTGATGGCGGTGCTGGCGTGGCACGACGGCGAGGGTTTGTCGGCGCGGCAGGTGGCGCGCCTGACCGCGGTGGACAAGGTGGCGGTCAGCCGCGCACTGGCGCGGCTGGTGGCAAAAGGGCGCGTGTTGCGGCGTACCCACGCGGGCGACAAGCGGCGGTCGGTGTTGCGGTTGTCGGCGGCGGGCTGGCGCATCCACGACGCGGTGGCACCGTTGGCGCGGCAACACGAACGCAGGTTCCTGGAAAAGTTGAGCGCGGCGGAGCGCCGTTGGCTTGGCCGCGTCCTGGACAAACTGATGGCGGAGGCCGGCGGCGCTATTTGACGTCGTGCATCAGCTTCACGATCGCGGGTGCCGCGATCAGGTACGCCAGCGCGATCGCCACGCCACCCAGCAGCAGCCAGGCGAACACGTGCGCGTAGCCCGCGATTCCGGTGTTCCCGTGCGCGGTGGTCAGGGCCGCGATCTGGCCCGAGAGGTCGTAGGACACGCCGACGCCGAAAAACCAACCGCCCATCGCGAGGGATGTTTCGTCGGGCGCGGCCAGTTTGCCGATCAACGCGTAGCCGATCGGCGACAACGCCAGCTCGCCGACGGTAGAAAACAGGTAGTTGACCAGCAATGTCCACGCTGCGACCTTGCCGCCCGGCAACTGCATGCGCGTGGTCGCGTACCACAGCACGCCGTAGCCCAGCGCCACCAGCAGCAGGCCGATGCCGAACTTGCACGGAGTTGACGGGTTGATGCGATGCTTGTCCAGCCATGGCCACAGCATCGCGATGAAGGGCGCGCACACCAGGATGTACAGCGGGTTCGTTGACTGGAACAGGGTGAAATCCCAGGCCAAGCCCAACAGCTTGCCATTCCACAGCGGCGCCACGTGATCGCGGGCGAAGAAATTCAACGCGCTGGCGGACAACAGGCTCATCGCCCAGAACGCAATCAACGCCACGAACAGCAACAGCAGCGCGAGGTAGCGGTGGTTCTGCACGCGGTCGCCGCGGCGCACACAGCTGGCGATGAAATACAGGACCAGCACGCCCATCAGCAGATATACGGCGAGGTGGAGCACGTCGGAGTGGGCCATCAACAGTGCCGTGGGCACGATCAGTGCCAGCCAGGCAATCACCACCGCCAGCGTGGACCAGCGCCGGTGGAAGCGGGGCTGGTCGCCGGCACCGGGCAGTCTGCGTTGCCGCCATTCGAATGCCAGCGTGCCCAGCAGCATGCCGGCGGCGGCCGCCACGAAGCCCCAGCGGTAACCGTAATAAGCGCCGATCCACGCCGCGCAAATGAACGGCGCGATGAACCCGCCGAAGTTGATCGCAAGGTAGTACAGCGTGTAGCCGGCATCGCGCTTGGGATCGTTCTTCGCGTAGTTGCGCCCGACCAGCACGGTCAGCGGGATGTTGAGGCCGGCCGCCAGCACGAAGGCTGCCAGCGCCATGAGAAAACCCTCGCGCGAGGGCGATGCGAGACCCAGCAACGCGGGGATCATCAGCCACAGCGACAGCCGCAACGCGCGCACCTCGCCCAGTACGTTGTCGGCGATCCATCCACCGAGGATCGTCAATGCGTACAGCAGCGTGCCGAAACCGGCGAACAGCAGGTTGGCCCGTTGCAGCGCCTGCGCCTGCGGCAGGCCGGCGAAAAACGCCTGCGCCGCATAAGGCGCCAGGAACGCGCGGAAGCCGTAGAACGCGAAGTTGAACCAGACGGTGACGAACAACAGCATCCACAACATGCGCGGATGCCCAAGGAACGTGTTGCCCGGGGCCGCTTGCGCGCCCACCGCCGCGTCCGTCATCGCCAATCCTCACCACGGCCGGTCGATGCCAGCCCGGGCGGGACGTTAGCGGCGGGTACCGGCTACCCGCAAGGCGCGGCGCAGCACGTCAAGCCGGCTGGATCTCCGTGCGCACTTCCAGCAGCTCGGGGAAGAAGGTCAGGTCGAGTGCCTTTTTGAGGAACCCGACACCAGAGGAGCCGCCGGTGCCCTTGCGATAGCCGATGATGCGTTCGACCGCCTTCATGTGGCGGAAGCGCCACAGCTGGAAGTTTTCCTCGACGTCCACCAGCGTCTCGCACAGGTGGTATTCGGGCCAGAAGTTTTCCGGCGCCTGGTAGATGCGCTGGAACACCGGCAGCAGCGTGGGTTCGTGCTTCCAGCCCTGGGTCACGTCGCGTTCGAGGATGGCCTTCGGAATGGCGTGGCCGCGCCGCGCCAGCCAGCGCAATGCAGCGTCGTACAGGCTGGGCGCGTCCAGCGCCTGCTGCAAACGTTCCTGTGCGTGCGCGTCGTGCTGGAACACGCTCAACATGTCGCGGTGCTTGTTGCCCAGGGTGAACTCCACCATGCGGTATTGCACCGACTGGAAACCCGACGACGGTCCCAGTGCGTCGCGGAACTTCAGGTACTCGTGCGGCGTCATGGTTTCCAGCACGGCCCATTCGTTGAACAGCTGGTCCTGGATGCGCTTGACCCGCGCCAGTTTCTTCAGCGCCTGGTCGGCGTGGTTGGCATCGAGGTCGGCGATGGTTGCCGTGAGCTCGTGGATCATCAGCTTCAGCCACAGCTCGGCGACGTGGTGCTGCACGATGAACAGCATTTCGTCGTGGTACGGCGGATCGGACACGGGGCGTTGCGCGGCCAGCAACGTATCCAGTTGCAGGTAGCTGGCGTAGGTCATGCGACCCGCGAGGTCGCGCTGGATGCCGGCTTCGAGTTCGCGCTGGTTGGTATCGGTCATCGTGGTCGCCTTCGACGTATCCGTGCAAGCGTATCTCACCAAGGTGCGCGATTGTCGCAGCGGCGGCGTGCCGTCCGGTTGATCGGCATCAGTGCGGCCATGATGCTGCGTCGCAACATGCGCGGGGCTGCGAGGCGCGCGACGGGCATGCGATAATGCGCGGCCCGTTGCCGCGAACGTGCGGCAAACGGCCCGACGCGCCGCGTCGCATCGCATCCCCGTTCCAACCCCGGGAGCCATTCGTGCCCATTGCCGCCAAGTTTGAAATCGAATACCTGCAGTACCTCGACGCCGAGGGCAAGCAGGTCAGGAAAGACCTTCCCGACTTTGCCAAGGACGTCGACCAGATGGTCGAGTTGTACAAGTTGATGGTCTCCACGCGCGTGTTCGACACCAAGTCGATCGCGCTGCAACGCACCGGCAAGCTCGGCACCTACGCGTCGTGCCTCGGCCACGAGGCCACCCACGTCGGCATCGGCAGTGCGCTGAAACCCGAGGACGTGTTCGCGCCCAGTTACCGCGAGTACGGCGCGCAGCTGTATCGCGGCGTGCGCCCGCGCGACGTGTACATGTACTGGGGCGGCGACGAGCGCGGCAACGATTACCAGAACGAACCCGCGAAGCACGATTTCGCGTGGTCGGTGCCGATCGGCACCCAGTGCCTGCACGCGGCCGGCTCCGCGCTGGCGTTCAAGATCCGCAAGGAGAAGCGTGTCGCGGTGTGCACCATCGGTGACGGCGGCTCGTCGAAATCGGACTTCTACGGGGCCATCAACGTGGCCGGCGCACGCGACCTGCCGCTGGTTGCGGCCATCGTCAACAACCAGTGGGCGATTTCGGTACCGCGCAAGATCCAGTCCGGCGCCAAGACACTGGCGCAGAAGGGGATCGCCGCGGGCCTGTTCTGCATCCAGGTCGACGGCAACGACATCATCGCGGTCAAGCAGGCGATGACCGCAGCGGTCGAGCGTGCACGCGCCGGCAAGGGCGGCAGCGTGGTCGAGTGCGTTACCTACCGCCTGGGCGACCACACCACCGCCGACGACGCGCGCCGCTACCGCGGCAAGGAGGAAGTAGAAGATGCCTGGAAGAAGGATCCGTTGAAGCGCCTGCGCGTCTGGCTGGAATCGAAGAAAGCCTGGAACAAGAAGAAGGAAGACAAGCTGCAGGCCGAGTGCGACGACTGGATGGACAACGAAGTGAATGCCTACCTTGAAACCAAGCCGCAACCCGTCACCGCGATGTTCGATTTCACCTTCGCGGAATTGCCGGCCGACCTCGTGAAACAGCGCGAGGAAGCGATCGCGCTCGAGCAGGGGGCACACTGATGGCTGCGATTACCCTGATCGAAGGCGTCACCCAGGCGCTGGCGTACGAAATGCAGCACGACAAATCCGTCGTGGTGCTGGGCGAAGACGTCGGCGTCAACGGCGGCGTGTTTCGCGCGACGCAAGGCCTGTCGGAAAAGTTCGGCGAGTGGCGTGTGTTCGACACGCCGCTGGACGAGACCACCATCGCGGGCGTCACGGTCGGCCTTGCGGCGCAGGGCATGAAGCCGGTATGCGAGGCTCAGTTCGAAGGCTTCATCTACCCGATGATGGAGCAGATCTGCTGCCACGCCGCGCGCATGCGCAACCGCACGCGCGGGCGCCTGACGTGCCCGGCGGTGTTCCGCGCGCCTTGGGGCGGCGGCATCCACGCGCCCGAACACCACTCGGAGGCCAACGAACACCTGTTCACCAACGTGCCGGGCTTGCGCGTGGTGTTGCCGTCCTCACCCGCGCGCGCCTACGGCTTGTTGCTGGCTGCGATCCGCGATCCCGACCCGGTGGTGTTCTACGAACCCAAGCGCATCTACCGCCAGTACAAGGAAGAGGTGCCGGACGACGGCGAGGCGCTGCCGCTGGACGTGTGCTTCGTGTTGCGCGACGGTACCGACATCACGCTGGTGACCTGGGGCGCGGAAGTGAAGGAAACCCTGGAAGCG
>JAICHS010000008.1 GCA_025924775.1 Rhodanobacteraceae bacterium | reverse complement strand
GTCGCCATCCAGACCTCGCCCGCGACCGTCGGCAACGCCCTGGCCTATATCGATGCCGGTGCGCAACGGCCGCCACTGGTCTCGGTGATGCACGCGGACGGCAACGACCAACGCGCGTTGCAGCCCAATCTGATCCCGGCCGATTTCCCCACGGCGCAATTGGTGGTCCCGCGGGCCGTGACCTTCAAGGCCGCCGACGGCACGGAAATCCAGGGCCAGCTGTTCCGCAGCGCCGACGCCGGCACCAACCAGCCCGGCATGATCTTCGTGCACGGCGGGCCGCCACGGCAGATGCTGCTGGGCTGGCACTACATGGATTACTACTCCAACAGCTACGCGGTGAACCAGTACCTCGCGACGCACGGCTTCACGGTGTTGTCGGTGAACTATCGGCTCGGCATCGGCTACGGCCACGCGTTCCACAATCCGCCGCACGCGGGTCCGGCCGGTGCGTCCGAGTACCAGGATGTCGTCGCGGGTGCGCAATTCCTGCAGCATGTACCCGGGGTCGATGGTTCGCGCATCGGCATCTGGGGCGGCTCCTATGGCGGCTACCTCACCGCGCTCGCGCTTGCGCGCAACTCCGACATCTTCAAGGCCGGGGTGGACATGCACGGCCTGCACGACTGGTCGCGTGCGATCGGCTGGTGGTTCAACGAGAACCCCAACGGCCGCTACGAACAAGGCGACTACAAGCAGGCGCTGAAGGTTGCGTGGGAGTCCTCACCCGACGCCGACATCGCAAAATGGAAATCACCAGTGCTGCTGGTCCAGGGCGACAACGACCACAACGTGCATTTCCTGCAGATGGAAGACGTCGTGCCGCGCCTGAAGAAGCACGGCGTGCCATTTGAGGAAATGGTGATTCCCAACGAAATCCACGGCTTCCTGCGTCACGCCTCGTGGATGCAAGCCGACACCGCGACCGTGGATTTCCTGGAGCGCAAACTCGGCAACACCACACACTGATCGGAGCAAGCCAGGGACCGGGAATTAATCCCGTAGCGAAGCCAAGCCTGCTTTTTTGCTCGTCATTCCGGGGCTGCCGCAGCTCCTTGCGGCGGAACCCGGAATCGGTTGTTTTCGCTCAGCGTCTGATCCCTTAGCAAAACAGTGAGATTGCCGAAGGATTGGGGAATTCCAATGCATGCAATCATCTAACCACCAAACGCCAGACGCATCGATCGACCTCCACGCGTACCTTGAACGCATCGGCGTCCGAACGCCCGTCGCGCCGAACCTGCAAACGCTGCGCGTCCTCATCACCGCGCACGTCGCCGCGATTCCGTTCGAAAACCTCGATCCGTTCCTCGGCATATCCCCCGCCCTGGACATCGCATCCGTGCAACGCAAGCTGGTGTACGACCGTCGGGGCGGTTACTGCTTCGAGCAGAACCGCTTGCTGGGCGACGCCCTGCGCGCAATCGGCTTTGCGGTCACCGATCTCGCCGCGCGCGTGCTGTGGGGACAACCCGAAGACGCGATCACCGCGCGCACCCACATGCTGCTGCGCGTCGAAGCCGAAGGAAAATCATGGCTGGCCGACTGTGGCTTCGGCGGCAACACGCCTACCGGTCCCCTGGAACTTGTCCCCGATGTCGAACAGGCCACGCCGCACGAACCCTTTCGGCTGCTCCGCCGCGACGGCAGCGATTGGCGGTTGCAACTGTTCGCTGCCGATGCCTGGCAAACGCTGTACCGCTTCGACCTGCAGCCGCAATTTCCAGCCGATTACCGCGTCAGCAATTACTGGACGTCCACGTATCCCGACTCGCACTTCGTCACAGGGCTGAGCGCCGCACGCGCACCCGCCGGCTGCAGGCTCACGCTGCGCAACCGTCTATTCACCGAGCGCACCACCGGCGGCACCACTGCAAAAACAACGCTCGCCACCGCCGCCGAGATCCGCGCCGTGCTGCAAAACCGGTTCCTGATCCGCTTGCCGGACCCCCCAGGGCTCGACGCCAAGTTGATCGCACTGCCGCAATAGGCCGGCACGGCGAGCCTGTCCCAACTGGACCACCGGGTGGGTGGCCTCCTTCGGTTCACACCACGGGCACGCCGCTGATGTTGTTCTTGGGATCCAGCCAGAAGGATTCGCTGGCGAAGCGGCTGAAGATTTCCAGCGGCAGGATCGGCTTGCGCTCGGGCGCTTCAACCTTGGAGCGTACGGTGTGCAACCCCGGTATCCCGACCCGTGCGTCGAATTCGCCCGCGCCGTATTCAACGTTGTCGAAGTCGTGCTCGAACCACGGCTCGCCGATGAAGTTGTACACCGCGCGCAGCGCCGCCGCGGGATCACGCGCCAATGACTCGTAGGTCAGCAGCAGCAAGCGACCCGCCGCATATTGGCCGTAGAACGCGTCCTTGATGGCCTGGAACGAAAAACCCACCATGCCGCGCGGGTCGGTCAGCGCCTGCACCCGCGAGTAGATCGTGGTGTTGGTGTCGAACCGGAAAACCTTGCTGACGTTGACCGGCTGCTTGCGCACCAGCCGCTCCATGCTGTCCAGCACCCACGGCAATTGCCGCACGCAGGCAATCACCTTGGCCTGCGGAAACAATGCATCCAGCATCTGCATGCGGCTGCACCACAGGCGGCTGGTGTCGAACACGACCTCGGCGTCGCTCGCGGCCGCGTAGAAATTCTCGACCAGCCCGCGCAGCACTGAAACGCGCGCGGTGTCCGAGATCGCGAACGAAAAATCGTTCTTGCTGCTCATCTCCGCTACCACCACGCCCATGATGTCGGCGACCGGGCTGGTCATGCCCGCGTGGAAGCGCGGATTCTGTTTCAGGATCGCGGCGAGCAAGGTGCTGCCGGATCGCGGCAGACCGGAAATGAAATGGAATGTCCGTGACGATTTTGGAGCATCCGATACGGCGGACATGCGGGCAATCTCCTGTGGATGGTGGTGTGACCGGCGCAGCGAGTGCTACATACGGAGGCGCGGATGTGATGCGTTGCAAACGCATGATCCGCCGCCGATGATACGCGACCCTGGCGCCCGCTCGCCCGGCACAGGCACGTTCCCGGTCAAGCCCGGGGGCCCGTCGAGGCGCGAATGCGCATTTCATAATCGAGCGCGACCATGGCCGCCTCGCCCTTGCCGACCACCAGGCACAACAGCTCGTCGGTTGCCCGGTGCGCCATCTCGCGTACCGGCTGGTGCACCGTCGTGAGTGGCGGCCATACTTGCGTCGCAATGGACGTGTCGTCGAATCCGCAAATGGAAAGGTCGCGCGGAACCGACACCCCAGCCTCCGACGCTGCCCAGATCGCACCGATGGCCATGTCATCATCCGCCGCGAAGATGGCGGTTGGGCGCGGCTTCAGGGCCAGCAACTTGCGCGTGGCGGCAACACCGGACTCGAACGAAAACCTGCCCGGAACCATGTACGCGGGATTTTCCTTGAGGCCGGCACGCGCGAGGCCGTCGCGAAACCCCGCAAGGCGCCACACGCCGGCCCCGTGCTTGGGGTCGCCCACGATGTGCGCGATGCGCGTATGCCCCAAGCCGACCAGGTACGTGACCATCGCGCAGGCCGCGTCGCGCTCGCGCAAGATCACCCCGACGCAATGGGCCGGGTGGCGCGGTGAAATCGACGCGAATGGAATGCCGTTTTTGCGCAGGCTTTTCAGCAACGCGGCGTGGTCGGTGATCGGCGGCGTCAGGATCAACCCATCGGGGCGATGCCGCGTCAGGATGTCGTCGACCCGTTCCACGAAATCGGGTGCGGTCGAAACCAGCGGCTGCACGATCATGCTGTAGTGCTGCGCCTCGCAAGCCTCCAGCACGCCGGCCTGGACCTCCATGATGTAGCTGGGCGAACGATTGTCGTACAGCAGCCCGATCATGAAGGAGCGGTTGGTCGCCAGGCTGCGCGCCGAGGTGAGCGGGCGGTACTTCAGCGCCGCGATGGCATCCAGCACCTGCTTGCGCGTGGACTCGCGCACGTTCGGCTCGTTGTTGAGGACCCGCGAAACGGTTTTGCGTGACGTCGCCGCCACGCGGGCGACGTCATCGATGGTTGCGCGCATCATCAAGGTTCGTTCCAGTTCTCCATTCCGCCCCGCATGCGCGAGGTCCTTGCGCAATCGCAGCCTAGCCTCATTGCCCATCCGTGACCGGAACGTCCCGGGCCGCAACATTCCAGCCATCCAGCCTGACCTGCGGCGCCGCCCCCGCGGCCGCCGTGTAGCGCGCGGTCAGGGTCAACGATTCCCCGGGCCACAGCGTGACGTCATTGTCGCTCCACAACACCGGCGTCACGGTCCGTCCCTGCGCGTCACGGATCTCGACATGCTGGAACAGCGCCACGGTTTTCGAATCCGCCGGAACCGACAGCGCCACCGTGGTGATCTCGTCCGCGCCCTCGTGCCGTGTCACCGCGTGCACCGTGACGCGTGCCTGCGGCAACGATTGCAAGGCGGTCAGGTCGGCGTAACGCGTGACCGGCGTCGTGTACCAGTTGGATTTTTTCCAATCCAGCTGGTCTGGCAGCAAGGACAGCCAGTACACGTTGCGGCTGACCGGCTTGCCATCCGCGCCGGCGAGTTGCAGCTCGACGAACCAGGTGGAGGAAAGATCGGCCAGTTTCGGCAGCACCAGCAGTTGCCGGGTCTGGTTGCCCGCAAGCTCGATGCCATCGATCGTCTTGTCGTAGCGCACCTTGCCATCGAGATCACGCACCCGCACATGCGCCGCAAGACCCTTTGTATCCGTCGCCGTGTGGTTGACCAGCACGATCGCGTGCGAATCGTAGGCGTACTGGATATGCAGCGGCTCGTTGGCCTTTTTCGCCCCGAAGTACGCGCCCGCCGGGTTCATGTAGTAGTCGTAGAGGTGCCAATGCAACGACGGCCACGCGTTGTTGAGCATCCAGTAGATGACACCCGTTGCAGGATTGGCCGCGTCCATGCGCGCGCTGTAGGCCTCGAACTGGGCCCGCACGTTGTCGTAATTGGCCAGTTGCGCCTTCGCTACGTAATCGGCCAGATCCTTCGGAGCACCGTAGCGCTTTGCCAACGCCGTATCGAACAATTCGAGGCTGGAAAATGGCGACCAGAACGCGGCGGCGTGGTACTGGCGCACCTTCGGATACTGCCACAACGCCAACTGGTCCAATGGCGTCAGCATGCGCTGGATGTCTTCGAGACGCGGGATGTCCGGGCCGGCACTGGTCTCGCCGTTGAACCCGAATGCGCCACCCACCTTGTCGGCATACCAGTAATTGGGTGGCACCCAGTCGTAGGGGCCGGACATCTTCATGCCTGATGGTCCCGCGGCCGCGGTCTTGTCATCCGAAGCCGCCGAAACGATCGGGTTGGGCCACGCTTCATCGTGCAACACCTCCGCGTACAACTTCGCCAACGCGGGCGGCGGCGCGTGGTCACTGCCGATCAGGAAGCCGATGACTGAAGGATGGTTGCGCAACAGGCGTGCTTCACTTGTCATCGAGTCGCGCGCCACTTGCATGTCGGCCGCGTCCCAGGGCTCGCCGCCGGTGCCGGCCGCCGCTTCCCACTTGTCGCAGCACTCCCAGCCGGCCAGCACCATGATGCCGTTGCGGTCGGCCAGGTCGTAGAACCGTTGGTCCTCGAGCTTGCCTTCGCTACGGATCGCGTTGAGGCCGAGGTTCTTGACGTATTCAAACTCAGCCTGCATGCGCGCAGGATCGCCGCGCAGGAACATGTCGGGCGCCCAGCCCGCACCGCGGATCAGGATGGGCTTGCCGTTCACGACAAACTGGCGATAGCCCTGGCGGGTCAAATGTGAGGTGACGCTGCGAATGCCGAACGTGGTGCCGGTGCGGTCCGACACCTCGCCCGCCACGCTGGCCGTCAGCGCCAGCCGGTACAGCGGATGCGCACCCATGCCGACCGGCCACCAGACGTTCGGATGGGCCAGGTCCAGCGCCGGGTCGGTCGCGGGTGAGAACACCACCGTCCCGACCTGCCCAGGCGCCAGCTCGAGCGTTCGATCAAGCACCACTCCGGCCACCTGCCCCGCCAGCGTCACCTTCTGCGCGCTCGCTTCGAGATTCGTGACCCGCAACTTCACCGTCAGCGCCGCGTGTGCAAGGTCGGGCGACAACGTGGACGTCACCGATGGCGTACCCAGCATCACCGGCCCCGTCGTCACGACGTCGACGCCCCGCCACGGCCCCATGTTGTTGTCCGGTGGCGCTGGGTTCCAGTCCACCCAGCCAATCACCAGATCGCGCCAGATGTTCGCCGGATGCACTTTCATCGCCAGCGTATTGGCGCCACTTTGCACCCAACGCGTCACATCGAACAGGTGGACCGGGTACGCGCCCCGCGTTTGGGCGCGCGTTGCGACCGCGTGGCCGTTCAGCCACAGGTCGGCACCACCGATGACGCCGTTGGTGCGCAGGAACGTGTGCCGATCCTTGCCGCCCTTCGCCAAATCGAATTGCGTGCGATACCACCACGGCACCACGAACTCGCCGCTGTTGGCATCCGGCACCTGCACACCGCGCAGGTTGTCGCGATCGAACACCTGCGGGTAGAGACCGTTTTCAAGCAGCCCGGCCATCACCGTGGCGCGACCACCGACGTGATACCAATCCTTCGGTTGATACGCGGGCTGCGATACCTCGGCGCCAGCCTGCTGCGCTTTCGCAACCGTCTGGATGGACCAGTGCTGGATGGGCGTGACGCTGCCGGGCCTGGCCGCAACCGTGGTCGCCGGCGCCGCCGGAGGCGACGCGGCGGCGGCACAACCCGGCAGCACCAGTCCGGCGACCAGCACCCATGACAACCTTGCGTGATGTGAACGACTTGCATGCATGATGGCAACCCCTCTTGTGAACATCGGCGGACGCAGCCTGCGCGCGCGCCGCCCGAAAACCACTCAAACCAGTTCAAGCGCCTCGGTCAGGTCGCCCGGTGCGAATCCGTTGTATTTGCGCATCGACGCATCGCGCAACGCGATGCCCGGCAATGCGTCCAATCCGAAGCGACGGTTGATAAAGCGCTGGATGGAACCCGTGTCGTAGACCGTGTGTTCGACGTGACCCTTCTTGGCGAACGGCGACACCAGCAGCGCGGGTATGCGCGAGCCCGGCCCCCAACGATCCGCCTTGGGCGGCGCCACGTGATCCCACCAGCCACCGTATTCATCGACCGTGATGACCAGCAGCGTGTCCTGCCACAGCGGGCTCGACTTCAGGGTGGTGACGATGGCAGCCACGTGGTCGGCGCCGGCAGTGACACTCGAACTGCCGGCGTGCAGATTGAGGTTGCCCTGCGGCTTGTAGAAGCTCACCGTCGGCAACCGCGCCGCCTCGATGTCGGCCATGAAACGATTGGTCGCGACGCTGCTGCCGACGCCGCCGTCCCGCAAATGCCGACGCCGCGCGTCGCTGCCAGGCGCGAACCGGCGAAAGTAATTGAACGGCTGATGGTGCGCCTGGAAGTTGGGGCTTTCCGGAAAGCGCGCGCTGATCCCGGCCTCCCCGTTGCCATCCAGTGCCATCTGCCAGGCCGCGCCGTACCACGCCCAGGCGACGCCCTTCGCCGACAGCCTGTCCCCAATCGTGGCGTGATCCTGCGGTGGCAGGATGTCGCCCGATGCTGCGTCGGCGAATGCGGGGTTCTTTGGATCCACGTTGAAACTGGGTGCATAGGCCGGCCCGAAATCACCGACGGCGTAAAAATCCGGCGTCAACGATCCCTCGTTGACGAAGCGGGGGCTGCCGTCCAGTGCACTCGCAGGGGAATCCTTGCGCACGGCAAGGTGGCGACCCAGCGGGCCGTCGGCCAAGGCCGCGATGCGGTTCGCCGCGGGGCTGTGGTCGGCGTCCGGATATGTCGGCGCGCGCGCCGCAATCAGATACTGGTGCGCAAGGAAGGAGCCGCCGAACGCGCCCATGAAGAAGTTGTCGCACAGGGTGTACTCGCGCGCCAATCGCCACAGGGGCAGGCTGGATGCATCGTCGATGTAGTGCCCCATCGGCATGCCGCCGCTGTCGGTCCACGCCGCAAAGCCATCGTTGGCGCCGTCGTTGATCTGCATCTGGTGGCGATAGAACTCGTGGATGGGGTCGCTCGTAACCAACGCGTGCGGCAGCGGCACGCCGCCCGGCGTGCGCAACGCCCAAGGCCGGTTGGCCAACGTGCCCAGCGCGCCCCTTGCGATCTGATAGCTCTTGCCATCCAGCACCTGGCGATGCGGCACCAGACCGCGCCAGATGGGTGGCAATCGGCCAAGCACGCTGCCATCGCGATCACGCTGTAAGCAGCGTTCGGCCGGGAACGCCGCGAGTGGCTGCACGAGGCCCGGAAAATCGTGAAACAGATGATCGAAGCTGCGGTTCTCGCAATACACCACGGCGACATGCTGGATGTACCGGTGCAAGGCCGCGTCCAGGGCTGCGGCACCGGCATTGCCGGGTCTCGCGTGCCCCGCCCCTGCGGTAAATGTCGAGTCGGCACAAGCGCCCAGTGCGATGGCCGCGCCTGCTGCGGCCATCGAGCCGAGTACGTGACGGCGCGCGGGGCTCACGGGTGCGTCCGAATCACGACGTGGATTTTCCGGCGTCTTCTTGTGCGTCACGGCGAGCCGCCCTCCCCTTGCAACGGCGATACGGCCGTCATGCCTGCTCGTCCGCGATATAGGCTTCGTGAATCTCCACCGGCGCATAGGGCCAGGAATTGTTGAACTTGGCCCAGACGAAGAACACGACCAACCCGGCGACGATCCAGATGCCCGACAGGATCAACGACAGCCGGGATGCCGACACGTACACGTAGATCCAGCCCAACAGCGCGACCACGCACGGCACGGGGTACAACCACTGGCGGTAAGGCCGCTTCAGGCCCGGCTGCCTCTTGCGCAGGACGACCAGGGCCGCGATCTGCGCGATCGACTGCACAATAATCGTTGCCGCCAGCAGCATGTTGATGACCTCGGTCAGGTCAAAGAACGTGCCGATCGCGGTCACGACGCCCATCGTGACCAACGCCACGTGTGGAAAGCCGTGTTTGGCGTGCAGCTTGCCGAATATCGACAGGAACACCTTCTCATGCGCAGCCTGGTAGGGCACCCGGGACCCACCGAGCAACCCCGTAAACACCGAAGCGAACGCGGTCACGATGATGAGCACGGTCATGACCGCCGCCGCCGCGTGGCCCCAACTGTGCTCGACCACCAGCGACGCCACCGAGTGGGACTCCGCGATGACGTGCCATGGGGCGATGCCCAGCACGCCGACGTTGAGGATCAGGTACACGACCATCATGGCGATGACCGAGATGATGATCGATCCCGGCATCGTGCGGCCCGGGTTCTTGAGCTCATCGCCCATGTACGCAGTCGTGAAATACCCCAGGTAGTCGTAGACGCCGATGACCAACCCCGCACCCAGGCCCACGAAGAACTTGGTGCCGCTGAAAGCGCCGGGTGCGTACTCGAACGCATACTCGGCGTGGAAGTCGGAAAATCCCGCCGCGGATACGCCGATGACCGAGACCAGCATGATGACCCACAGCGCGATCGTGATCGCACGGATGGACTCGATGCGCCGGTACAGCAACAGCGTGACCAGTGCCGTCGCCCCGATCCCGACGAGATGCACGGTCCACCAGCCCATGTGCGGGAAGAAGAACCCGAGGTACTCGACCATGCCGATGATGCCGGTCGACATCAGCAACGGAATCGTCAGCAATACCGTCCAAATGAAGAGGAACGGCATCAGCTTTCCGGTGCGGTACTGGAACGCCTCACGCAGATACACGTAGGTGCCGCCCGCGCCCGGCATCGCGGCACCCAGTTCGGCCCACACCAACCCATCGGCCCCCGCCAGGATCGCGCCTGCAATCCACCCGACGATGGCCTGCGGCCCACCCATCACGGCGACCATGATGGGAATCGTGATGAACGGCCCGATGCCGCACATCTGCGTCATGTTGATCGCGGTGCCCGAAAACAGCCCGATCGATCGATGGAAGCCGTCGAGATCCGCCGGCTGTACCTGCTTCTCAGCCTGCATGACTACCCCTCGATGCGGCCTGGAATGGAAACGCGACCCACCACGCATCCTGCCGCGCGGCGACCGCCACGTCGCGTACCACCAGCCCCATACACCCGCTGGGCTTGGTCACGTATGGGTGCACCGTGGCGCGGTTGCGTCGCAGCCGCGCCACGTCCATCAGAACTGCCCACGTATACCGATTGTGTACATGCGCTCGAACATCTGCGCATGCCCTTCCTGATCGGGCCAGACCAAGTAATAGCGCTGTTGCTCGTTCGACAGGTTGGAGCCCTGCAGAAAGACGGTCGCGTACTTATTGATCTTGTACGAAACCGACGCATCGATGTACTTTTGCGGGGCAATGTATTCCTCCATACCGGGAATCGTGTTTACGTCCTGAGCGACCGCCTGCTTGGATCGGTAGTTCAGGGCTACGCGTCCCTGCCAACGACTGTCCTGGTACCACAGGATCAGGTTGCCCGATTCCTTGGAGTTGTCCTGGAACGGAATCTTGTTGCCCGCAAGATCGGTGAGGCCCGTACTGCTGGGCGCATAGGTCCCGTTCACCTCGATGCCGGTGTTCTTTAACAGTCCGGGCAGGAACGTGAAGGCCTGGCGGTAATCGAGCTCCAGTCCGTGCAGGCTGTTTCCCGTACCTTGAACCGGGCTTGAAATGGGCACGCAACGGTTGCGCACCACGCCGTCCTCGTCGGGCAGACTGCAGTCAATGTAGCTGCCATTGACTATGAAACTCTGCACGTTGATCCGGAAGGCAGCCAAGCTGATCATGGTCGTCGGATTGAAGTAGTACTCCAGCGAAGCGCTGTAGTTCTTGGAACGCCACGGATCGAGGTTGGGGTTGCCCGGTGAGCTGCCGCTGGTCACGCGAAACAGTTGACCACCATCGGGTGTCGTTGCCCGCGAATAGTTCACGCTCAGCCCACCGCCCCAAGTGCTCAGATTCAGCGGCATCATGTTCTTGGAGTACGCGAGCCGCAGCTTGAGGTCATCCGTGAGGTCCAAGGCAAAGTTGAGTGACGGCAAATAATCCTTGTAGCTGCGCCGCGTCACCTCCGTGCCACCGTCCTCTGCCGGAAGGCCATAGGGGTTGGCTGCGCCCACCACGTGCTGGGTGACGTCAAGGTTCGTGCGGACGACCCGCATTCCGACATTGGCACTGTACGGCAGGCTGCCGATATGGCCGTCAAGGTCCACCTGTAGATAACCCGAGGTCTGCTTCATCCAAACGGCCCAGGTGTTGCCCGGCTCCGTGAACCGGCGGCTCCCGGGATACAGTGACTGCCAGTAGGACTCGGGGTTGTCCATCGAGTACGGATCGATCGCCCAGAACGTGATTCCGCTCCCCAGGAGGTTCTGGTACTCCTTCCAATTATTGGCCAGCAAAGGAGGGGTCTTCGAAAGCGGCTGAGCAGACAACATGCCGGCGCGGTAATAGCCGATCGCGTTTCCGGCGGTGCAACCCTCTTGGTCGAGCGGCACGTCCGCTGCCACGTACCTCGCCAAGCAACCGTTCGGATCGCTGGCGCCCATGCCCGCATAGACAGGCGCCACCAGCGTGAAGCCCAGGTTGTTGGCATTGCGAAGGCTGTTGCGTACACCAAAGTCCAGCCTGATTCCGTTTTCAAAATCATAATGTCCGTCAAAGCGCAGCGCGGTCAGGCCGACCGACCGGTCGTAGTTATCCCCCGACTCCAGGGTCTTCAATGCCCAACCATTCGGGTCCGCGAGATGGGCCGCCAGATCCACGGGCATGGAAATTCCCAGATTGCGATTCCTGAAGTCGGCCACGAACGGCAGCGTATTTTGCGGAATCCCACCCGGGTTGAATACACGATTGCCGCCGAGCTGCTCCGGATAAATGTAAACCCCAGGTGCCACTACATCGTCCGGGACGCCGGGCATGAGGCTATTGGGCCATAGCCCGCCGTCCGCATCAGAAATATTGAGATCAGTTTCAATATTGACCTGATGCGCGGTGTCGCGAATGCCACGCAAGCTCGCGGTAAATGGCCCACCATTGTCGAAGTTGACCTGCAGATTGAAATTTTTCGCAATCGAATCCTTTTGCGTGATCTGCGAGAACGACTCGATGTCGCCGGGCCACTTCTCGTACACCTGCGTGGTGTAGAGCTGCATGTTGTTCCAGCCCGGCTCCGGCGTACCGTAGCCATCACCCTGCACGATTGCTCCGGTATTCTGCGATTGCAAGGGAACGTATGTGGCGCCGAGCCAGTTGCTCGAATTGAACTGGATTCCGACGTTGCGGTCGTACTGGTCCTGGCGTGCAAAGAAGTAGTCGCTGGTCAGCGTAAAGCCGTTACCGAGGTCCGCCTGGAAGGATGCGTTGCCCGCCTTGCGCCGGCGCTGGGTGGCGGTGTCGTACAGCGCGATGTTCTGGCTGCCCATGAAGACACCATCAGACTTGCCGTCGCCGTTGACATCGACGCTGCCATCGGGGTTTTGCTTGATCTGCGAGGGCAACGGCACGCCATTCCATGGTGTGACGAAACCGAAGTAGCTGTCAGCACTAGCCGCATTCTCACCGTTGAATACGACGCCGTACTGGTCCAGACCTTCGTTGGAATTTTCGCGCCGGGTATTGGCAACGTCGGCCGACAGCAACAGCCCCCAACGACCGCCGTTGTACGACACCAGCCCGCTGACTTCAGGCCCCCACTTGTCGGTCACATCCCCGCGCTCGCCCTGCGCCGCATAGCTGTAGGTGAATCCGTTCGGCAGATCCCACGGACGATAGGTATGCAGGTTCAGCGATCCACTGATCCCGGCATCCGCCATGTCTGACGTCGACGACTTGAGGACGTCCACGCCACGAAACAGTGATGCCGGCAGCAATGAAAAGTCGGGCTGCTGCGAATCGATCTGGTCCGGCGTGATGAATACCTCGTCATTCAGCATGGTGCCGACTTCGGGCAAGCCGCGCACGTTGACTGAACTACCGACGCCCGCATCACGGTTGATCTGCACGCCGGTGACGCGCTGCAGCGCATCGCTGATGGTAACGTCCGGCAACTGGCCGATGCTCTCGGCCGTGATGCTGTCCTGGATGTTGGGCGCGGTGCGCTTCAACTCGATGGCGCGCATTTGCGATGCGCGCACGCCGACGACGTTGACCACTGACAAGGTCTGCGGCTGCCCTTTATCTGCGGGCTCGCCTGCCTTGGGCTTGGCTTTTTGGGCCTGTGCCTGGCTGGACGCGGGCGCGGGCTGACCCGTCGCTGCCGGCGCGGGTTGAGTTTCCGCAGGGTTGGTGGTCTGTGGTGATGCAGCTGCCGAAGTCGCTACCAAGGCAAACAACGAAGCCGTGATTGCGAGCGCCAACGGGCTCTTGCGATGAACGATGGGCATGGCCCTTCCCTCCCAATGATTGTTTCAAGTTCGCCAGCGCGCATTACTTGAACACGCGCGTGGCGGGTCTCAACGCCAACAGCATTTCTCAGCCACTTCGAACCGCAGATTTGCGCTCCATCGCACGCCTCGCCACCCACGGCTCACGCGCGAGTCTGCGGAGGTACCACTTGGCGGCACCCAGTACACCGTGCCGTCCGTGCTCGATTACACGCACCGGGACACGCTCCAGAAACGCCCGCACACTGCGCCCGTGAACGAAGCGCGGAGCGAATGAACTTTGCTGCAAGAGGTCAAACATCGACGACAGGAAACCACCCGCGAGATACACGCCCCCGCGCGTCATGAAAACCATGGCGAGGTTGCCTGCAAAACTTCCCAACAACGCGCAAAACAGATCCACGGCCTCAACGGCTTGTGCATCGCCCCCCGTCCGCGCGGCCGTGGTGACGGCCTCCGGAGTCGTGAGCCGTGCCGGCTCGC
Source organism: Rhodanobacteraceae bacterium (assembly GCA_025924775.1). Taxonomy (GTDB): domain Bacteria; phylum Pseudomonadota; class Gammaproteobacteria; order Xanthomonadales; family Rhodanobacteraceae; genus 66-474. The sequence goes on along the minus strand of JAICHS010000008.1, from coordinate 8,803 downwards.
CCCGCGATGTGCACAGGGTCTGATATATGGTCAGCAGTCCCGGTCCGGAAACGAGATGCTCGTACGGAACGTAGCCGCCACACGGCACCAGGCGATCGAGCAGCTGACGCTCACGAACGGTCTGTGGCGCAAAATCCATCTGGCCTGCTTCCGTCGTCAGTACCCGGCCAGCGGGACCCGGCAGGTGCACCGCCGCGCCAAGACCGGTGCCGGGCCCCACCACCAAAGTCGGCCACTTGGGGTACACGTCAGGGCCGCACAGCAGTCGGCCATGCAGACTCCGCACGTCTGCAAGCGCGTACCCGAGCGCCTCGAAATCGTTGAGCACAGCAACGTCGACAAACCCCAACGCGTGGCGTAACTGCGAAAGCCTGATCGGCCAGGCCAGGTTGTCGTGAACGACCTCGTGGCCCACCACCTGACCCGCGCAGGCCAGCACGCAGTGCCGAACCGGGATGTCGACGTCGTGAGATACAAACGCGTGCAACAGCGCGGGCAGCCCCGAAAAATCGCCGCAATTGAACTCGCGATACGCCAGTACCTCGACTGTCCGATCTTCGTTGACCGACGCCTGCACCAATGCGACGCGCGCATGCGTCCCCCCGACGTCCGCCGCCAGGAACTGCGACTTCGGGACCCGGCCATAGCGGCGCGGATGATTGACTGCTGCGTCCATGATTCCCCACGCAACTCGAACGCATATCAGTTTGGGTATCAATGACACCGGTGTCAATTTGCAGCGCAGCAAATGATGTGACGCCGCCGGAAGCCGCGTGCAGGCGTCTTTTGACACCGAAAATATTACTGAAACCGGGCTCCATCGATCGCAAACTGCTGCAGAACAGCATTTCCTGCGGTCAAAGCACAGCCGGCTGTTCGTCTGCGCGACACCACCCCACCGAAAATGGCCGGGCGTCCGGAGTCACCGGATGTCCAGCCATCAAGACGTCCAAATCGCAGCAACGTACGCAGGCCGCAGGACATCGCGCCCGAACTGCGCAGCATCGCGCAGATTACTCACCGCCGACCGGAGTCCCCCCGCGGGCCGACCACGCAAACCGGGTCGCTGCCAAGCAAGCAACGGCTCCGCGCGTCACGCGCGGAGCCGCGATGGCCTACTTCTGCAACAACGCCGTGAGCTGGTCGAGCTGTGCGCGGTAGTTGTCCAGCACCTTGGCCGTGACTGCCGCGTACTTGTCGGCACGCTCCCAGTCGCGGGCATCCAGCGCCTCGTGCACCGCGGGGATGGTCTTGGGCGCGTAACCGGTCAACTCGCCGGGCGCCTGGATCATGTTCTTGTACCAGGGCCTTCCGGGCAGACCCTGCTGATCCAGCAGGCGCCGTTCCATGCTGCCCATCAACTGGTTGACCTGGGCAAGCTGTGCGGCCGGAATATCCAGACCCTTAGCGACGCGCGCGCCATAGGCGTTTGCATAGGCCTGCGCGCTGGCCTTCAGTTGCTTGGCGGCGGTATCCAGCGGCGCGAAATCGATCTTCGGCACCTCCGACAAGCGTTCCGGTGGGGCCACCGGATGCAGCGGGTCGGCCGCCAGCTTGTAGGCGCTGGCATCCAGCAACTTGTGTTGCGCCTCGGCGTCCTTGCGCGCGCTGTCGGCCTGTTTGTGCAACTGCTTGACGTAACGGTCCAGCGTCGCGCTGAAGTCGCCGAACCGCATCGGCAGCACTTCGGCGTTGGCCGCGCGCAGCACGATGTGGCCAGCGACTTTCGCCAACGCCACCGCGTACTGGAAGCCCGGGTCGCCGAAGCGGTCGAAGTGATCAAAATCGTCATAGCGCGAGTGATACACGCCGCCCTGGTTGGCCTCGCCGCCGAAACCGAGATCCAGCGTCGCGACACCGAGGTGTTCGAGGAATGCGCTGTAATCGGAACCTGAACCCAGCGGCGCGATCGGAATGTCACCCCCGGCGCCGGCGAGCTTGGCGTTCTCTTTCAGCGTCGGGCTGGCGCCCTTCTGCGCGGCATGCACACCAAGGAACGCGCGCTGGCGCCGCTGCACGCTGACCTGGGTTTCCGGATCGGTCACGCCGGCCGCCACCTGGTTGACCAGGTGCTGCAGTGAATGGCTACCTCCCGCAAACAGGATGCCGCGGCCATTCGTATCGGAATTGACGTACAGCACGGCCTTCTGCTGCAGTTCCTTCGCGTGCGTTTCCGCCCATTCGGTGGAACCCAGCAGGCCAGGCTCCTCGCCGTCCCAGCTGGCATACACGATGGTGCGCTTCGGCTTCCAGCCCTGCTTGTACAACGCCCCCATGGCCTTGGCTTCGGCCAGCTCGGTCACCATGCCGGCCAGCGGATCAAACGCGCCGAACACCCAGCCGTCGTGGTGGTTGCCGCGCAGCACCCACTGGTCGGCCGCGCTGGAACCCGGCAGCTTGGCGATCACGTCGTAGAGGGGCTTCAAGCTCCAGTCCGACTTCACCACCATGTGCACCTTGGCCGGGCCCGCGCCCACGTGGTAGGTGAACGGCAGCGCGCCACGCCAGCTTTCCGGCGCGTCGGGGCCACCCATCGCCCGCAGCAACGGCGTCGCATCGGCATAGGAAATTGGCAGCACCGGAATCTTCAGGATGGTCTTGGCGTCCTTGACCGGCACGTGTTTGGCGCCGGGTACCGAGCCGTAGCCGGGCGTGGTCGGATCCCCGGGATACAACTGCATCTTGGCCACCGAACCGCGCTGCACGCCTTCCGGCGGGCGGGTCGGGCCGACCGGGTACGGATCGCCGGTGAAATACCCGTCGTCGCGCGGGTCGGAATAGATCAGGCAGCCGATCGCGCCGTGTTCATATGCCAGTTCGGGCTTCAGGCCACGCCAGCCGCCGCCGTAGCGCACGATCACGATCTTGCCCTTGACGCTGACGCCCAGGCGCGCGAGTTCCTTGTAATCCTCCGGCATGCCGTAGTTGACGTACACCAGCTCACCAGTGACGTCGCCATCGGCGCCGTACACGTTGTACGGCGGCAGCACGCCCGGCAGTGCCGAACTCGGGTCGCCCTTGATCGGCGGTTCGTGCAGGGTGGCCTTGAAGGTCGTCGGCGCCACCAGTTCGACCGATTCCTCGATGGGCGTCGGATACAGCACGTCGAAGGTCTCGATGTGCGCATCCCAGCCCCACTGCTTGAACTGCGCCAGCATCCATTCGGCATTGGCCTTGTCGTGCGGCGACCCGACCTGGTTGGGCGCGGAGGACATCTGCTTCAGCCAGCCGCGAATCTCGCTGGCGCTCAGCATCGAATCGAAGCGCTGTTCAAGCTGATGCTGTTGCGCTGCCCCGCTGGCGGTGAACCCCAGCATGCCGCCGGTGTCCGGTGCCGCCGCCGGCGGCGTGACCGCGCCCGCGGCCAAGGTCAACGACAGGCAGGCCAACGCCACGCCCAGTGTGTGCGGTTTCGATCGATTCATTGCCAACCCCTCAGGTAGGAACGCCGGTACGCGCGCCGTATCATCGACGCGCGCCCGTCGATGCTACGAAACTCGTTCTTGTACGCCGGCGCATCGGGTTTTGCACGGGCCAATCGTCATGGTCGCGCCGGCCGGGCCTCCCGGCAACAAGGACAAAGCGATGTTCGTGGTCGATCGTGTCATGCGCCGCGCCCGGCTGATGGAGCCCGGCGGTTTTGCCTTGGTGATGGCAACCGGCATCGTCTCCGTGGACGTCACCCAGCACGGCATGCCGCGGCTGGGGCAGGTGTTGTTCTGGCTCAATTGCGTAGCCTACACATGGTTGCTGGGCATCAGCATCTTGCGGCTGGTGTTCTACCGCGACGAGATGGTGGCCAATTTCGTTGCGCCCGGTCGCGGCGCGTCCTTCCTGACCCTCGCCGCCGGCACCTGCGTGCTGGCCACGCAATGCATCCTGGTGGTGTACCTGCCCGTTGCCGCGCGAGTGCTCGCGGCGTGGGGCGCGCTGTGCGGAGCGGTGCTGGTCTACCTGTTTCTGTTCTCCTGCATGACTCGCCGGGTGAAAGCGTCATTCAGCAAGACCATCAACGGCAGTTGGCTGGTCGTGGTGGTCGCCACCCAGTCGCTTGCGGTGGTCGTCGCGTTGTTGTCGAAGGACGGCAGCCTGCTGGTGCGCGAGCGCCTGCTGTTCGCCGGCGTCAACGTGTACCTGATCGGCTGCGCGTGGTACCTCGTGATCATCACCCTGATCACTTACCGGATGCTGCTGCTGCCACTCAACGCGCGACAGTTCACGCCGCCCTACTGGATCAACATGGGCGCGCTGGCCATCAGCACGCTGGCCGGCAGCCTGATCATCCTGAACGCCCCGCCGAGCGGGCCATTGCACGACCTGTTGCCCTTCATCAAGGGCTTCACTCTGTTCTACTGGGCCAGCGCGACCTTCTGGATCCCGCTGCTGGCCATACTGGAAGCTTGGCGGCACATCCTGAGCAGCGTGCCCGTCAACTACGAAGTGGACGACTGGGACATCGTGTTTCCGCTGGGCATGTACACCGTGTGCACCACCGCGTTGTCGCACGCAACCGGTGCGCACTACCTGATGGCCATTTCCGACGTGGGCGTTTACGTCAGCCTGCTGGTCTGGGTACTCGTTGGCGGCGGCTTGGCGTACCGCCTGCTGCATCGACGGACGCGCACGGCATGAAGACCGGTGACTCCGGAACCGTGCACGCCACCCTCCCGATGCGCTGCACGATGGTGTCGATCGTCGCCTTGCGCGGCACCGGGCTGGCCACACAAATGCTGCTGGTGCTCCGCGCCGGTGCCTATCTGCGTGGCGTGTGGAGCTACACCGCCGGGCACATCGAGGCGCGCGAAACCGGCTGGCAGGCGGCGCTGCGCGAACTGCGTGAGGAAACCGGCCTGGTGCCCGAGGCTTTCTTCGCGACCAGTTTCTGCGAACGGTTCTATTCCACACAAGGCAATTGCGTCGAAATCGTCCCGGCGTTCGTGGCGCGCATCGCGGCCAACGCCGAAGTCCACCTCAACGCGGAACACAGCGCCTGCCAATGGGCCAGCCTGGACGCCGCCGCCGACCTGCTGTCCTTCGGCAGCCAACGCGACCTGCTGGCCCACGTGCGGCGCGAGTTCGTGCTGCGCGAACCATCCGCATTCCTGCGCGTGCCACCGGAATGACGCCTGGCAACGACGCCCGTTGTCAGCCACGCGGGCTGCCCAACGCCTTTCTGGTAACGAACGCCACGATCAAGCCGAACACCAGCATTGCCGTGAGGTTCAACGCGAATTTTTCAGGCGAAAAGTGGTTGAGGCGGTGCCACGCCGATAGCGGCATTACCACGTAGTTCATCACCACGAACACCACGACACCGTAGGCAAGACCGGCGGTCACTGGCCGTACGGTCAGCCAGCGTAGGCGCAAGGCCGCCAGCACGAACACCGTGGCAATCACCAGCGACATGCCCCACTGCAGGAATAGTCCCAACCAGGCGCTCGCCGCCCCACCCTGCAATGCCGTCGCACCCTGCACACCGCCCGCGATGAAACGCAGGATGACGCGCGGGTCGACCCGGCCGATCAGGGCCGCCGCACCAACGTCGAGGGTGCCCGCGGCCAGTCCCCCGGCAAGGATGGCCAGCGCGGCGCGCGACTGAATGCGGCGGTACGCGGACCCGGTCGGGGCGTTCATGGGAGTTGCTCGTTGGGCCAAGGGGGGACCTTGGCAGGGCCTGCGCCGACCCGTAAGTGGCTTTTGTCATGCCCCGCCCCTGAAGGTTGGCGCCGCGTGGGGCGCCTTGCTAAGGTAACCGCCCGTTCACGACCACCGCCGCCCCACCCCGCAACGGCAACGATGCTGCCCAGCCCGACCCAACGCCTGCGCAACCGCGTGCAGCAACTGCACCAGCGCATCGGCGGGCGCCACTGGTTTCCGCACGTGCCGCTGGCGGTGCTGCTTGGGCTCGGCGGATTCTGGCTGTTGCAGGACGAGCTCGGCCGCCGCTGGGGGCACATCCTGGACTTGTTGCTGAGCGGCGGTCGCGGGCTGCACCCCGCGTCGTTGCCGCCGATCCTGATCGGCCTCGGCATGGTCATCATGGCGGTTGGCCTGCTGTTGCGTTCACGGCTGGCGTGGGCGATGGCGCTGGCCTTGGCGGCCGCGGGCGCCGTCAGCCTCGGGTTCAGCCAGCACCCGCACGCGCACCTGCTGTTCGGATACTTCCTGTTGATGCTGGCGCTGCTGCTGTTCGCCTGGCGCCAGTTCGACCGCACCAGCCTGACCGCCAGCACGCTGTTCGCGCTGACCTCGGTGGTGATGCTGCTGGTGTACGCGACCTTCGGCACCTTCTACCTTGGCAGCGAATTCCGCCCGCAGGTCACCGACCTCGTGACCGCGCTGTACTACGCGATGGTCACCATGAGCACGGTCGGCTATGGCGACATCACGCCGCAGACCGCCGAGGCCAAGCTGTTCGCGGTATCGATCATCATCCTGGGCGTCGCCGTGTTCGCCACCTCGCTGACCGCGGTGATCGCGCCACTGGTCACCCGCAGCCTGCAACGCATCGTCAACCGCAAGGACAAACGCATGCAACGTGAAAACCATTTCGTCGTGATCGGCAACACGCCGCTCGCGCTCAATACCTGGCGCGAGCTTGCGCGCCGCGGCCACCCCGTCACGCGGCTGCTGCGCCAGGAGCCGGAAGCCGGGGTTCCGGACGCCGTGGACCACGTCATCGGTGAACCCAGCGACGGCGACGTGCTGCGCAAGGCCGGCGCAGACAAGGCCCAGGCCGTGCTGGCGATGCTGGATGACGATTCCGAAAACGCCTTCGTGGTGCTGGCGGTGCGCGAGCTGGCCGGCAAGGCGCGCACGGTCGCGGCCGTCAACGATGCGAATCACCTGGGGCGGGTGCGGCTGGTGCAGCCCGACGTGGTGATCGCGCCACAGATCCTTGGCGGCGAACTGGCGGCAATGCTGCTCACCGGCGAGCAGGTCACCGCAGACTTCGTGATGCAGCGGGTGTTCCAGCAGACGGGCGCTGCGGGCGCAGCCACCATCCCCAAGGCCGCCAACTGAAGGACGCGGGTTCGTTCAACCTCGACTACGGATACTGGTTTCGATGCACGACTGGCTTTTGCACGGTGAATGGTTCGGCAACTCCGCCCTCGCGTGGGTCAGCGCGGGCGCAGGCGCTTTGCTGGGTTACCTCGTCGCGCACAGCATCGCGTTGTTCCTCGCATCACGCCTTACGCGGCTGGCCAGCCGCACGCACCGCAAGGGGCTGCGCGTTGCGGCGGCGGTCGCAGGCGCCACGCGCGGCTGGCTGCTGCTGCTGATCGCGATAACGATTGCCCTGGGTTTCCTGCACTTCGGTACGCCACCGGCGAACGCCGGCGCGGCCCACGCGTGGACGCTGCGGGGCGTGCTGAACCTGTTGACTTACGCCACGGTCGGCATCCAGTTCTCGCTGTGGATCATCGCGCTGCTGGTATCGCTGTTGCGCACCTCGGCCGAGGGCAACGACACGCACCCGGCCAACCCGGTGATGCTGGGCGTGTTGACCTGGGCCGTGCAGTTTCTGGTCTGGATCACGCTGCTGTTGGCGTTGCTGGCCGCCGGCGGCGTCAACATCACTGCGTTCGTCGCCAGCCTTGGCATCGGCGGCGTCGCGGTGGCGCTGGCGTTGCAGAACGTACTGACCGACCTGTTCTCATCCATCGCGATCGGGCTGGACAAGCCATTCGAGGTTGGCGAGTTCATTGCCTTCGACCCCGGCCAGGGCGTCGAACAAGGCACCGTTGCCAAGGTCGGCATCAAGTCCACCCGCGTTCAGTCGATATCCGGCGAAGAGCTTGCGATCTCCAACTCGGTGCTGCTGAAAAGCCTGATCCACAACTACTCGCGCCAGACCGAGCGCCGCGTCGTGTTCAACTTCCGCCTGCCGTTCGACACTCCCCGCGCGCGAATCCCCGAAGCCATCGCGCGCGTGCGTGGGTTCATCGAACGCGAAAATCTGACGCGTTTCGACCGCGGCTACCTGGAAAGTTTTGGCGAAAGCGGCCTGAATTTCGAGTTCGTGTACTACGTGCTCGACCCTTCCTACAACGCCTTCGTGGAAATCCAGCAACGCATCAACCTCGCCATGCTGGAGGCCTGGGACGAGCTTGGCATCGAGTTCGCGGTGCCCGCGCGCAAGGTGCACGCGGTGCCGGCGGATGGCAGCGCGAGCGTGCAGGTTGCGCGCACGCCGGAATAGCCCGCGCGACGCGCGGCGACACCGTGACCTTTCCTACACACACGGTGGCGACAATGGAGCGAAGCCCGGGTGCGCGCACGTGCACGCACCAGGCATTGCATCCGGAAAGTCGCCATGATCCACACCGCCAACGCTTCCGCCCTGGGCTACGGCGCCTTCGCACTGACCCTGTGGCTGAACAGCATGACCCCGGCAGCCTGGTTCGCCCCGTCGGACGCTGGCGGCCTGTTGCCGCTGCTCACCTCGGCACTCGGCGGGTGCGTGCTGGCGATTGCCGGAATCCTGCAGTGGCAGCGCGGCCACGTGCTGGATACGCTGCTGTTCGTTGCCTTCGCGGCCTACTGGTGGGTCGCGACGCTGTACCCGAATCGCGCGCCCGCTACCGCGGGCTGGCTCGGCTGGTACGACATGGTGTGGGCGCTGCTGGCGTTCTGCACCTGGATCGCCGCGTGCAGGGGGGGCGTCGCACGCATGCTGTTCACGCTGGGCCTGTGCCTTTCGCTGTTCACGGCGGCCCTGGCCCAATGGGCCCATCTCGACGCCTTGACGATCCTCGGCGGCTACCTCGGACTGGTGACGGCCGTGGTCGGCATCTACATC
>JAICHS010000007.1 GCA_025924775.1 Rhodanobacteraceae bacterium | reverse complement strand
CGTGAAGGAACTGTTTGGCGGTCTGGCAATGCGCTACAACATCAACATCATCGCCGGCTCGCATCCCACCGAACAGCCCAACGGCGACATCCACAACGTCTGCTACGTGTGCCTGCGCGACGGCTCCATCCACGAGCGCGAGAAGCTGCACGTCACGCCCAGCGAGCGCATGGTGTGGCACATCACCGGCGGCAAAAGCGCCGCGACCGTCCCCACCGACTGCGGCCCGATCGGCGTGATGATCTGCTACGACGCGGAGTTCCCGGAAGTGGCCCGGCACCTGGCGGATCAAGGCGCGCTGCTGCTGTTCGTGCCGTTCTGCACCGACGTGCGCGAAGGCTACCTGCGCGTGCGCTACTGCGCGCAGGCGCGCGCGATCGAAAACCAGTGCTACGTGGTGCTGTCGGGCAACGTCGGCAACCTGCCCGGCGTCAACAACTTCGACATCCAGTATGGGCAAAGCTGCATCCTGACGCCCAGCGATTTCCTGTTCTCGCGCGACGGCATCGCGGCGGATTCCACGCCCAACATCGAAACGGTGCTGTTTGCCGACCTGCGCTTCGATCATCTCGCGCGTGCGCGCAACGCCGGTGCGGTGCAGAACCTCAAGGACCGCCGCTTCGACCTGTACGAATCGCGCTGGGCGCGCGCCCCGGAAGCCAAGTCATGACGCAACGTTGCGACCGCCTGCTGCTGGACTGCACCCTGGTGACGCTGGGCGGTTCTGGTTACGGCATCATCGAAGACGCCGCCATCGGCTGGCGCGACGGCGTGATCGCGTTCGCCGGCCCGATGCGCGACCTGCCCGGCAAGCCCGACGCGCTTGCCGGCACCTGCGAATCCGTCCACGGCGCGCTGGTGACGCCGGGGCTCATCGACTGCCACACGCACCTGGTGTTCGCCAGCGAACGCGCCGACGAGTTCGAGATGCGCCTCAAGGGCGCAAGCTACGAAGCCATCGCGCGTGCCGGCGGCGGCATCGTGTCCAGCGTGCGCGCAACCCGTGCGGCCGACGAATCCGGGCTGCTCGAGCAATCGCTGCCGCGTGCCCGGGGCCTCGTGCGCGATGGCGTGACCACCCTCGAGATCAAGTCCGGCTACGGGCTGGCGCTTGAAGCCGAAATGAAAATGCTGCGCGTCGCGCGCCGGATCGGGCAGCAACTGGGCGTCAGCGTGCGCACGACGTTTTTGGGCCTGCACGCGTTGCCGGCCGAATTCGCGCATGCGCGCGAGGCCTACGTTGCCAAGGTGTGCGACGAATGGCTGCCCACGATCGCCGAGGCCGGCCTAACCGATGCCGTGGATGCCTTCTGCGAGGGCATCGGCTTCACGCCCGACGAAGTCCGACGCTGCTTCGAGGCGGCACGCCGGCTGGGCCTGCCGGTGAAGCTGCACGCCGACCAGTTGTCGGACCTGGGTGGTGCGGCGCTGGTGGCGTCCTTCGGTGGGCTGTCGGCCGACCATCTGGAATGCACCGATGAAGCTGGCGTCGTAGCCATGGCGCGCGCTGGCAGCGTGGCGGTGTTGTTGCCGGGCAGCTACTACGCGCTGCGTGAAACGCGCACGCCGCCGGTTGCGGCGTTCCGTGAACACCGGGTGCCGATGGCGGTCGCCACCGACCTCAACCCCGGCACCTCGCCGCTGCGTTCGCTGCGGCTGGCGATGAACCTGGCCTGCACGCTATTCCGGCTGACGCCCGAGGAAGCGCTGCGCGGCGCCACGGTCAACGCGGCGCGCGCACTCGGCCTTGCCGACCGCGGCTCGCTTGCGGTCGGCAAGCGTGCGGACGTGGTGGTGTGGCAGGTACGCAAGCCGGCCGAACTGGCCTACTGGATCGGCGGCGCGCTGGCATCGCGGGTGTTCGCGGGCGGCGTGGAACTGCAGGTCTAGGCTGCAGCAAAAAGGCCCCGCGAACGGGGCCTCTGCCGAAACGCATGGTGAACGGATCAGGCGGTCTTTTTCGGCGCAGCTTTCCTCACCGCCGCCTTCTTGGCCGGCGCGCGGACGACGGGCCTGGTGGCCGCCTTGCTGGCGGTGGCCTTGACCGCCGATTTCGATTTCGGCGAGTGCACGCGGGTGTTGCCGTGGCTGCCTGCGTAGATCTTGCCCTTGCGTGTCTTCTTGTCGCCCTTGCCCATGTCGGTTCCTGATGGTGGTGTGGAATCCGCGCGACGCGCGGTTGCCCGCATGTTACCAGCACGGCGGCGGACCGTCGTCGCAATCGGGCCGGCGGCTGGCCGGCTTGCGGTGGCGGCCACCGCGGAGTGGACTGGCCGTCATCCTGTGTGATGGTGCGGAGCCCCTGGTTCCTCGCAATCGGACTCCAGGTCCACGCATTCGCTGGATTCGATCTGCACCGTGACATGACTAATGGCAAACCGCTCGTGCAACATGCGCTGGATGGCGCGCAACGCCTGCTGCGCGTCACCGCCTTGCCGCAGCCGTGCGTGCAGGGTCGCCATGCGCGAACCGGACGCGATTTGCCACACGTGCAGGTGGTGCACTTCGGCAATCGACGGATCGGCGGTGGCCAGCGCGATCCGGATCGCGTCCGGCGCGACGCCTTCCGGCACGCCTTCCAGCAGGATGTGGGCGCAGCGCCGCAGCAGCACGAATGCACCCCGCAGGATCAGCAGCGACACCAGCAGCGACAGCGCCGGATCGGCCCACGCCCAATCGAGATAGCGCACCAGCACCGCCGCCAGCACCGTCGCGACCGAGCCCAGCAGGTCGCCGAACACGTGCAACCGTGCGCCGGCGGTGTTGAGGTTGTCGTGGTCGTGCTCGTGCAGGCTGCGCAGCACGATGGCGTTCACCACCAGCCCCACCACCGCGACCAGCAGCATCACGCCCGACTGGATGTGGACGCTCTCCAACTCCAGCAGGCGCCGGATGGCTTCATACACAATCCCCACGACCAGCAACAGCTGCACCAGCGCGTTGACGAATCCGGCCAGCACTTCCATGCGTGCGTAACCGAAACTGCGGCGTGCGTCCGCGGGCCGCAGCGCGAATACCGACGCGGCCCAGGCCAACGCAAGGGCACCGGCGTCGACCAGCATGTGCGCGGCATCGGCCAGCAATGCCAGCGAACCGGACCACCAACCGCCCAGCGCCTCGACGACGAGGATCACGCAGGTCAGTGCAAACGCGAACGCCAGCCGGCCGCGACTGCCACCGTGGTGCAAATGTCCGTGCGTATGGATGTCAGCGTGCGCCATCCGCGCAGCCTAAGCAGCCCGGTGCGCGTTACACAATCACCGCGCGCACGCGATCGCCACGGCGACCGCCGCACGGATGCCCGGATGTGTCGGGGCAACGGCTGGCGCGGCGATCCCGCATGGGTGGCCGCTTGCGAGGGTTGTCGCGCTACACGCCGTGGGCGCAGCCGGCATGCTGCCAACGGTGTGTCAACACCAGGTTGGTGACGTGGGCGCTGGCTACCAGTACCCCGCCGGTGACGACGCACAGGGTGTGGACCAGCACGTGCGTATTCAGGTCGACGGTAACCCCCGACAGCAGCAACGCGATCCCGGGGATCATCAGGAACAACGCTCGCGGCTGCCGATGACGACGGTACCCCACCAGGACGCTGGTACCGGCGAGTACGGCCGCACACGCCACGAAGACGCGTTCGAACGTGTGTCCGGCCAGGAATTCCAGACCGATCAGCGGCAACAGCGCCAGCACGAACGGCAGCAGGATGCAGTGCACGGCGCACAACAACGAGGCGGTTGCACCAACGCGGTCAACCAGCGTCGCGAAGCGGCGTGGCGACGAAGCCGGGGTCGGCAGCACCGAGACCGAGCCAATGGCAGACGCGTTCACTTGCATGAAAGTTCCATCCTCGTCGGAAGCGGCCGGATGCACCGCGTCCCCGTACCTGAAGCACCGCCCAGCAGACTCGTGAAACATTATAACATTCCCACGTTGGAGGGCTAGTGGCAGTGCTGTCCGTTCAGAAATCCCGGGTAAAGCCGAGGTACAGCCCACGCCGCGGGCCGTACTGCGGGGCGCCGACGCCGATGCCGGAGCCATCGCGCAACGCGTACGTGCGATCCAGCGCATTGATGATGGCCAGGCGCATATCCAGTTTGCCCAGGTGCGGCAGCCGCAAGCCGCGCTGCAGGCTCAGGTTCAACTGGAAATACGGTGGCAGCGACGCGGTATTGGCGAAACCGCGCCGCAGGCCACTGCCATAGACGAAATCGCCACCGACGCGGGTATCGGCATTGATGGCCCAGGTCAGGCCACCGGAGGCTTCGAGCTTCTGGTCGTGGTCGAGGTGGACCCAGTGGGTGTCGATCCAGGCGAGCTCATCCGCATCAAAGTTGTATTGCCCCGAGATGACGCCCTTCCCCAGCGCGCGGCTTTGCGCGACATTGAAGTAGCCGTTCCACGCGCCGTTGGCGTAGCTGGCGGAAAACTCCACGCCGTGCACCCTGCCGCGCGCGTAGTTGAACGGCGAGAACACCAGCGCCGCGCCAAACTGGCCCTCGTCCTGCAGATAGTTGACGCGCCGTGCGTAGGCATCGAGCCCGAGCGTCCAATGCCGGCCAAGCTTGCGCGAAACCCCGACGTCGAAATAGTTGGAGCGCTCGGCTTTCACGTCGCCGGACCGGTCGCTCGGCAGCGCGTTGGTCGTGCCCGCGTACAGCGCGATATCGGTGGGCGCGATCAATTCCGTGTCCGGCGGCGTGAAGTAGCGCGCATAGCCCGCGTGGATCGCGGTATCCGCCGTGGCGTTCCAGACCAGGCCGACGCGTGGGCTCAGCTGGCCTTCGTTCACCCAGGCGTCGTAGCGGTCGGCGCGCAGGCCGTAGTTGACCACCAGCGCATCCGCGACCTGCCATTGGTCCTGCACGTAGGCCCCCACGGTGCGCGCCCGCTTGCGATGGTCATCCACGACCGCGAACGGCGTGGTCGAAGTCTGTTCGCCATCCGCATTCGCCGGGAACACCAGCGAATCGTTGCTGGACGCGGCGCTTTCGCGAGCCACGTACAGGCCGTAGCGCAACAGGTGCGCGGCGCCCAGCGGTGTCGAGAAATCCAGCTGCAGGGTATTGGCACGGTTGCCGCGGGCCACCACGGAGGCCACGCCGTTGAACATCAGGTCGCCGATCACGTCCGGCTGGAAGTCGACGCCGGTGTAACGTTGGCCGACCGCGATGCGGTAATCCGTGTCGGCCGCGTGTCCCTGCAGGCTGAACACGCCGAAGCGCGTGGTCTCCCGCTGGCGTTCGCGCAGGGCCGCGGAATCGAAGGCCGTGGTGTCGCCGTAAGCAAATTCGGGCTGCTGTCCCGGGTTGGCGGGTATCTGGAACCGGTTGTCGGTGGTGCCGAAATAGAAGCCGGCGCGCGTGGTTGCGTTGACGAGGTATGACACGTAACCGAAAGTCTTGAACTGGTTGGTGTGGTCATGGATGGCATGGCGCGAAGGCGTGGGGTTTTCGATACCCACGTCGCTTTGCAGGTAATCGGCGGCCAGGTAGTACGACCAGCGGCCTTGGTTGCCGTGCAGTTCCAGGCTAGGTTCGAGGGTTCCGAATGAACCGCCGTACAGGCCGAAACTACCGCCATTGCCCAGCGCCGCGCCGGACTTGGCGGTGATGTCGATCACCCCGGCCGTGCGATAGCCGAATTGCGCCGGCAGCGCGCCGGTCAGGAACTTCATCGATTCGATCGAACGCACGTCCAGCGTCTGGCCAAAGCCGCTGATGCTTTCGGGAATGATGATGCCGTCGATCCGGTATTGCAGGTTCGCATGGTCGCCACGCACATGCAGTTGTCCGAACGAATCCTGCACGACACCGGGCGCCTGCAGCAGCACCCGGTTCAGCGGCGTGTTGTCGCCCTGCGGCAGCTGCCGGATGGCTTTGCGGTCGAACACGGTCTGGCTGGTACCGGTGTCAGGCGACAGCGCATTGCGCGCACGATCAAGGCGTGCGCTGACCTGCACCGTATCGAGCGTCAACGCCGGGGTTTCCGTGGATACGGCTGCGGGCGACGGGCTCGCGGTCATGGACGGCGCGTGCTGCAGCGTGGTGGTGGTCGGTGCGGCACAGGCCGCGGTGTGGATCAGGCAGCCAAGCGCGACTGTGAGGGACGAGGCCGATAGTTTCCGGTGCATGGGCAAGGTATTTGAAGTAGAACCGTTATGTTATAATATATCATATAATTGTCAACACCCAAGTGCCCGACCTCGCGCGTCACGCGCATTCGGCATCCACACAGTTCCAAGGGAAAGAACGCCCCGCCGATAACTCAGGCGGCGCTGCACCGTTTGCAAACGCCATGCACTTCCAGCGTCTGCGCCTTGGCGCGGAATCCGAACCCCCGCGCCTGTTGCTCGATGAGATGCGCGATGGCCCCGTCGTCGCACACTTCGGTCGCGCTTTCACACACGTCGCAAATCAGGAACGGCACCTGATGGGCCTCGGCTGGATGCTGGCAAAACACGAACGCGTTGATGGACTCCAGCTTGTGGATGAAGCCGTTCTCCAGCAGGAAATCCAGCGCCCGATAGACCGTGGGCGGTGCCGCGCCGGCGTGCTTGTCGCGCAGCGATTCCAGCAGGTCGTAAGCCTTGACTGGCTTGCGCGCCTTGGCCACCAGTTCCAGCACCTCGCGCCGCAACGGCGTCAGGCGCAGGCCGCGGGCCACGCACTCGCGCTCCACTTCGTGCACGATGCCCGCGGCGTCGTGGTGGTGGTGATGGGCAACTTTGGGGGCAGTGGCCATGCAAGCATTCTAGCGCCCGCGCACATGCACACGGTGTTAGGCCCATGTCGGGGCGCACGGCCCGCTTTGCAAGCGCGCTGCCCCGCGTACCGCCACCTCAGGCACGCGTTGCGGTCGCGGCCTGCCGTGCATCCAGCCGGCGCCTTGCGGGGCCGTAACGCCCCGGCGGCCACGCCCACAGCGCCACCCACGCGACCGGTCCCACCACCAGCCCCAATACGATGCCCAATGCAACACGCCCACGCCACCAGCCGATCAGTGCACCCACCGCCGCGCAGGCGATGGTGAACCAGACCAGCGGCCACCACGGCACCAACGCCAACAGGTTGTGCAGCAACCGCCAGAACGCGCCGGGCGTCGCGGGATCGACGCCTTGCAGGAGTTTTTGCAGCAGTGCGTGCATGCGGGAATCCGGAATCGGTACAGCCACAAGCTTCGTCATTCCGGGGCCGTCCACGGCTTGATCGCGGGCGGAATCCGGCACCTTTGCCGCCAAACGTCACGGAGTTCCGGATCACCGGCGCGCAGCGTCCGGAACGAGATCAGTTTGTCGTGCGGGCAATCGCGTCTTCGATGCGCCGCAGCGCGACGTCGCGCCCGGCCAGGTACACCGTGTCTTCGATGGACGGCGACACGGCGGTGCCCGTCAGCGCCACCCGCAGCGGCTGCGCGACCTTGCCCATGCCGATGCCGCGCTCGGCGGCCAGCTCGGCAACCGCGGCGTGGATGCCCTCGCGGGCCCACGGTTGCATCTGCGCCAGGCGTGCGCGCAGTGCCCGCAGGACATCGACCGCCCCGGCCGCGCGCAGGTGCTTGTTGACCGCCTTGTCGTCCCACGCCTCGATCGGGGCGTACCAGAAGCGTGCCTGCGCGGCCATGGCCTTCAGCGTCTGCGCACGTTCGCGCAAGGCCAGCACGACTTCGGCCGGATCGGGGCCGCGCGTTGCATCCAGGCCCATGCGCGCCAGGTGCCACGCCAGCTCCTTGCCGAGTTCCGCCGGATCGCCTTCCTTGATGTAGTGCTGATTGAGCCAGCCCAGCTTCGCGAAATCGAAACGCGCCGCCGAATGGTTGACGTCGCCGATATCGAACAGGTCGATCATTTCCTGAACACTGAAAATCTCCTGGTCACCATGCGACCAGCCGAGCCGGGCAAGGTAATTCAATAGCGCCCGCGGCAGGTAGCCGTCCTCGCGGTACTGCATCACGCCGACCGCGCCGTGGCGCTTGGACAGCTTCTGCCCGTCCGGGCCGAGGATCATCGGCAGGTGCGCGAACTCCGGCACCGGCGCGCCCAGCGCCTCGTACAGATTGACCTGGCGCGGGGTGTTGTTGACGTGGTCGTCGCCCCGGATCACCTGGGTGATGCGCATGTCCAGATCGTCCACCACCACCGCGAAGTTGTAGGTGGGAAAGCCGTCCGGCCGCACCATCACGAAGTCATCCAGCTCGGCGTTGGCCCACTCGACCTGCCCCTTGATCTTGTCCGCGAACACCACCGAACCCGACTGTGGATTCCGGAATCGCAGCACGCGGTTGGGATCGTCGCGATACGGCAGCCTGGCGTCGCGGGCCCGGCCGTCATAGCGTGGCTTCTCGCCACGTTCCTTCATCGCCGCGCGCATGGCGTCCAGCTCGTCCTTGGATTCGTAGGCCCAGTACGCCTTGCCCGCGTCGTGCAACTGCTGCGCGACGGTGCGATAGCGGTCCATCCTGTGTGTCTGGTAGAACGGACCCTCGTCCGGATCCAGCCCCAGCCAGTGCATGCCGTCGATGATGGCCTGCACCGCGGCGTCGGTGGAGCGCTCGCGGTCCGTGTCCTCGATGCGCAGGATGAACTGGCCGCCGCGATGGCGCGCCTCCAGCCAGCAATACAGCGCGGTGCGCGCTCCGCCGATGTGCAGGAAACCGGTGGGGCTGGGGGCAAAGCGGGTGCGGAAGGTCATGGCGACATGGGCACGCAAACTAAACGCGAATTGTAACGGCGCCGGCCCGCCCCCATGATTCCGCGATGGCCGCAGCCCCCTCCAAACCCCGCCGCGAGCGCCGTGCACTGGCGATGCTGTGGCCCTACGTACGGCACTATCCCGGCCGGATGCTCATCGCCGCCGCGCTGCTGGTGGTCGCCAAGGTTGCGACGGTGTGGGTGCCGATCGCGTTCAAGGACATCGTCGACCGGCTCGATCCGCGCATCGCCGTGCTGACCGTGCCGATCGCGCTGATCGCGCTGTACGGCGTGCTGCGCCTGATCGGCGCCCTGTTCGGCCAGTTGCGCGACACGGTGTTCGAACGGGTCAGCCAGCGCGCGATGCGCACATCGGGCCTGGATGCCTTCCGCCACCTGCACCAGCTGTCGCTGCGCTTCCACCTGGATCGCCACACCGGTGGCATCGGCCGCGACATTTCGCGCGGCACGCGCGGCGTGTACAACCTGCTGGGCTGGGTGGTGTTCAACATCGCCCCGACGCTGTTCGAGATCGTCGTGGTGATCGCGCTGCTGCTGCGCCACTTCGACTGGCGCTACGCCGTC
Source organism: Rhodanobacteraceae bacterium (assembly GCA_025924775.1). Taxonomy (GTDB): domain Bacteria; phylum Pseudomonadota; class Gammaproteobacteria; order Xanthomonadales; family Rhodanobacteraceae; genus 66-474. The sequence continues at coordinate 13,488 of JAICHS010000007.1, read as the reverse complement.
ATCACGCTGGTGACCATGCTGCTGTACATCGGCGCGACGATCTGGATTACCGAGTGGCGCACCGCCGGCGTGCGCGCGATGAACGAGGCGGAAAGCCTGGCCAACGCGCGCGCCGTGGACAGCCTGCTCAACTACGAGACGGTCAAGTACTTTGGCAACGAGGCCTTCGAGGCCGAGCGCTACGACGCGGACCTGCGCCGCTACGAGGATGCCGCGGTCAAGACCGAATCGTCGCTGGCGGTGTTGAACGGGGCGCAGGCGCTGGTGATCGCGCTGGGCCTGACCAGCTTGATGGCGATGGCCGCGATGGGCGTGGTGTCGCGCCAATTGTCCGTCGGTGACATCGTGATGGTGAACGGCTGGCTGCTGCAATTGGCCATTCCACTCAACATGCTGGGCTTCACCTGGCGCCAGATCAAGCAGGGCGTGATCGACATGGAGCACATGTTCGCGCTGCTGGACGAGCATGCCGAAATCCGCGACGCGCCGGCGGCGCAACCGCTGGTGGCGCGCGGCGGCGGGGTGCGCTTCGAACACGTATCGTTCCGCTACGACCCCGACCGCGCGATCCTGGACGACATCGACTTCGCGATCGCACCCGGACAGACCCTGGCCGTGGTCGGTGAAACCGGCGCCGGAAAATCCACCCTGTCGCGCCTGCTGTTCCGTTTCTACGACGTCACCGGCGGGCGCATCAGCATCGACGGCCAGGACATCCGCGACGTGACGCAAGCGTCCCTGCGCGCGGCGATCGGCATCGTGCCGCAGGATACGGTGCTGTTCAACGACACCATCTACTACAACATCGCCTACGGCCGCACGGATGCCGGCCGCGACGCGATCGAGGCCGCCGCGCGCGCCGCGCACATCCACGACTTCGTGCTGTCGCTGCCGCAGGGTTACGCCACCACCGTGGGCGAACGCGGCCTGAAGCTTTCCGGCGGTGAAAAGCAGCGCGTAGCGATTGCACGCGCGCTGCTGAAAAACCCGGCCATCCTGGTGTTCGACGAAGCCACCAGCGCGCTGGATACCCGCACCGAAAAGATCATCCAGGCGGAACTGTCTGAAATCGCGCGCGGCCGCACCACGCTGATCGTGGCGCACCGGCTGTCGACCATTGTCGATGCCGACCGGATCCTGGTGCTGGACCACGGGCGCATCGTGGAAGCCGGCACCCATGCGGAATTGCTGGCGCGCGGCGGGCGCTACGCGGCGCTGTGGGCGTTGCAGGCCCGCCAGCCAAGGGAATCCGCCACCGCCTGAGCGTGTTGTAACGAATGTTCACGTTGCCACCCACGTTGCGGCGGGCCGCGCTGCGTAAACTGGCACGCGTGTTGCAGCGCTCGCCGCAAGGCAAACCGATTCCGGCTCCAGCCCATGTTGCAGGATCCAGAAGGAAAGCCACCATGCAAGGTCGACATGACATGACGTTCGATTCCGAACCAAGCGCCACTTCCGCTAGCCACACCACTGCGGCAGGCCTCGAGGCGTGGCTGGCCGGCACCCATGCCGAACCGGACGCGATACTCGACGATGGCATGCCGGAAGCGCCCGCGCCCGCAGCGAGCGCGGAACCCGCGGCCGCGTTGCCAGGCCCGGTCAATGCCGCCGAAGCCTTTGCACTCGGCATGGCCACCACCGCGCGCAAGCTGACGGGCCCGGACGGCGCGGAGCTGGTGATCGACCCCGAGCGCGGTGCCTACCACTTCGAATCGACGTCCTTGAAACCGCTGACAGTAATCCTGCAACAGGCCGCCCAGCAGTGGACGCCGGTGTATTCCGAAGGCTTGAACGCCGCGCGCGCCACACACCCGGCACAGCCGCTCGAACGCCTGCTGTGGTTTGCCGGCCTGATCGCGACGCCCGGCATCCTGGGGCGCAGGCTCGTTCGCGCCGAACGCTACCAGCTGACCCGCTGGCCCGAAACCGAACGCGAATTTCCCAAGCACTTCCGCATTGCCAAGGCCTTGCTGAAGGAACCGGCCACAGCGGACGAAATCACGGCGGCGTCCGGCATGCCTTACGAGGATGTGGTCGATTACATGAACGCCAGCGACGCGGCCGGGCGCCTGCAATCGGCATCGGCGCTGCAAGCCGCGGTCGCCGCCGCGCAGGCGCCGTCACGTGGCCAGCGCCTGATGGCGCGCCTCAACAAGCCGCTGTTCTCGCGCTGACCATCAGCACCTGCGGCAACCCAAGGCCACGCGGCGGCATCCGCGTGGCCTTTCCGTATCCGCACTGCAGCCGATCCGGCCGCACACGCTCAGCGTACGTGGATCGTGATCTTCTTTGAAACCACCGGCGGCTCGAACGGCACGTGGTTGGCATCGCCGAGTTCCAGTTGCAACGTGTGGGTACCGGGCAACAGGTGCAGCACCGTTTCGGTCTGGCCCCCGCCGAAGTGTTTGTGATGCGCGTCACTGGGGATCGGCTGGCCGGCCGCCGGCAGTGTCGCCACGTCGATCAACAGGTGGTGATGGCCCGTGTTTTCCTTCTCGACGCCGGCCGGCGCCACCCCCATGCCAGACAAGCCGAAACGCACCGTGACGTCGCGCCCCACGCTGGCGCCATCGGCGGGGCTGATGATGTGCGCGTGTGCGTCGGCGGGAGCCTTGTGGGTCAGCAAGGCGGGGTTCGCCGCCAGCGCCACCGCGGCAACCCCGGACAAGGCAAAACCGATCAGGAACCTGCGCATGCTGCGTCTCCTTCGAGGTGGCACCCGAGCATAACCCATCACGCGCGCGCTTCCAGCCGCGCCCTCCGCAGCCGCAATGCGTTGGACACCACCGACACCGACGACAGGCTCATCGCCAGCGCGGCGAGCATCGGCGACAACACGATGCCGAACGCCGGGTACAGCACCCCCGCCGCGACCGGAATGCCGATGGCATTGTAGACGAACGCGAAGAACAGGTTCTGGTGGATGTTGCGCACGGTCGCCTGCGACAGCGCGCGCGCACGCACGAGCGCGGACAGCTCGCCGCGCACCAGCGTGACCTGCGCACTCTCCATCGCCACGTCGGTGCCGGTGCCCATCGCGATGCCGACATCCGCCACCGCCAGCGCGGGTGCATCGTTGATGCCATCGCCCGCCATCGCAACCTTGTGCCCTTTCCGCTGGAGGGCCGCAACGACTGCGGACTTGTCGGCTGGCGAAACGTCCGCGTGCACCGCGTCGATCCCAAGCCGCCGCGCAATCGTCTGCGCGGTGACCTGGTTGTCGCCGGTCAGCATCACGATCTGCAGGCCTTCGCGGCGTAGCGCGGCCAGCGCATCGGCCGTGTCGTGCTTGACCGGATCGGCCACGCCCAGCAGGGCCGCCATCGCACCATCGACCGCGAGCAGCATCACCGTCGCACCTTCGCCGCGCAGCGCATCGGCGCGCGCCTGCACCCCCGCATCGACTTCCGCGCCCGCGTCGCGCATCTGCGCCGCGTTGCCCAGCGCGACATCGTGCCCGTCCACGCGACCACGCACGCCCTTGCCGGTCGTGGTCCGGAAGGCCTCGACGCCCGGCACCGCCACCCCGCGCTGTTCGGCCCCCGCCACGACCGCCAGTGCCAGCGGATGCTCGCTGGGGCGCTCCAGCGCCGCTGCCAGCGCCAACGCGCGTCGCGCATCCAGCTTGCCCAGCGTATCCACGGCGTGCAACGTCGGCCGACCCATGGTCAGGGTGCCGGTCTTGTCCACCACCAGCGTATCCACGTCGCGCAACGCCTCGATGGCCGCCGCGTCACGGAACAATACGCCCACCTGCGCCCCGCGACCGCTCGCCACCATGATCGAGATCGGCGTCGCCAGGCCCAACGCACACGGGCAGGCGATGATCAGCACCGACACCGCCGCGATCAGCGCGTGGGCCAACCGCGGGTCCGGCCCGATGCTGGTCCAGGCCGCGAACGCCAGCACCGCAATCGCAACCACTGCCGGCACGAACCACGCGGCCACCCGGTCGGCCACGCGCTGCAGCGGCGCCTTGCTGCGCTGCGCCTTGGCCACCAGCGCCACGATCTGCGCGAGCGTGGTTTCGCCACCGATCCTCTCGGCACGCATGGTCAGGCCGCCATCCTGGTTGACGGTGCCCGCCGTCAGCGCGTCGCCGGTGGACTTCGCAACCGGCATCGACTCGCCGGTCAGCATCGCTTCGTCCACGTGGCTCGCGCCATCCGTCACCACACCATCGACCGGCACTTTTTCGCCCGGCCGCACGCGCAGCACGTCGCCGGCTTGCACGGCATCCAGCGGCACGTCGGCCTCGCTGCCGTCGGCCGCGATGCGGCGCGCCAGCTTCGGCGCAAGATCCAGCAAGGCGCGCAACGCGGACCCGGTGCGACGGCGCGCACGAAATTCCAGGAAGTCGCCCATCGTCACCAGGGTGACGATGACTGCGGCCGACTCGAAGTACACCCCGACCTGGCCGTGCGCATCGCGGAACGCCGCCGGAAAAATCCCGGGCAGCACGAACGCAACGGCGCTGTACAGCCACGCCACGCCGGTGCCCAGTGCGATCAGCGTGTACATGTTGGGATTCCACGGCGCCAGCGAACGCCAACCGCGCGCGAAGAACGGCGCGCCACCCCACAGCACCACCACGGTCGCGAGCACCGCCTCGACCCAACCCGCGATCCCACCCCACGGTGACGGCAGATGCCAGCCAAACAGGTGCGGGCCCATCGCCAGCGCGAACACCGGCAACGTCAGGGCCACCAGCACCCAGAAGCGCCGCGACATCGCGCGCACTTCGTGGTCGCCGTCGTCGATGCCCGCGGCGGGCAGCAGCGGTTCCAGTGCCATGCCGCACTTCGGGCAGTTGCCCGGTCCGACCTGCTGTACCTCGGGGTGCATCGGGCAGGTATAGAGGGCCCCGGCCGGCACTTGTGCGGGTTTGGCCGCGTGGACGTGATCGTGCGCATCGGGCGGCGCCGCGTCCGCGAGGTAGCGTTGCGGGTCTGCGGCGAACGCGTCGCGGCAGCCGTCGCTGCAGAAGTTGAGTTTGGTACCGCGATGCTCGAGGCTGCTGCGCGGGTGCGCCGGATCGACCGGCATGCCGCACACGGGGTCCAGCCGCCCCGCTTCGACGTCCCGCCTGCGGGCCTTGGCGAGGACCGCGTCGGGATCGGCCGTGAATTTCTTCTGGCAACCGTCGCTGCAGAAGTAGTGGCGCCGGCCGTCGTGATCGGCATGGCGGTGGCTGGTCACCGCCACCTGCATGCCGCAATTGGGGTCGGTCGCGAATTCGCGGGGCGAGCCGGCCATGACCTGCGGATCGGATGCGTTCATGCCTGGTCTCCGCCGAGCGCGCGCAGGATCGGGCAGTGCTCGAGCGCACCGTGCCCCGGGTAGGCGTCGATGAGTTGCTTCAAGCCGCGCTTGACGCGCTGCAGTTCGCGGATGCGCCGCTCCACCTCGGCCAACCGAACCTCGGCGCGCTGCCGGACGCTTTTCACGCCGCGCTCGCGATCGGTCGATAGCGCCAGCAGTTCGCGGATGTCTTCCAGCATGAATCCAAGGTCCTTGGCGCGCCGGATGAAGCGCAGCCGTTCGACCGCGCCACCGTCGTAATCGCGGTAACCCGAGGCCCTTCGCTGCGGCTTCGGCAGCAGGCCCTCGCGTTCGTAATAGCGGATGGTGTCGATGCCGATGCCGGCCTGGCGGGCAACGGCACCGATGGTGATGTGTTGCGGAATGTGCGTGTCCATGCGCCTATCCTAAACCATGGACCATAGTCCATAGTCAAGACATAAGGCGGTTGCCTGCACGACCGGCGGCACGCGGTCGGCGACGGGTTTCGGCAACCCGGTCAGTACGCGCTGGAGGCGGAGCTGGGCGCAGCCGCGGGCGCCGCCGAAGCCGGTGCCTGCATGGGCATGGCCGCGGGTGCGCCGGCGCTTCGTCGTGGCCTTCCCCCGCCGACGCATTCGCCGTCAACGCGTGGAATTCCGCGGCGCTCATGCGCGGCTGTTTTTGCAGATACGCCACCATCGCCCAGATCGTGTGGTCGTCGTGCGTCAGCCCCCACGCCGGCATCACGGTCATCTTGAGGCCGTGCTTGATGATCCAGAACGCCTCGGACGGGGCGGGCGCGAAACGCGTCAGGTTGGATGGCGCGGGGTACAGGCCGTCGCGCAACTCGGAACGGCCCATGCCGGGCGCGAGGTGGCAGCCCGTGCACATTTTGGAATAGTGCTCGGCACCCAGCCTGATCAGTGCGGGATCGTCCAGCGGCGGCGGCTTGATGTCCGCAAGGCGGCGCTCGACCGCGTGCTCGCGGACCAATCCGATCGCGTGCCACGTGATGGACCAGTGCGGTACATCCGCGCCCACCTGGTGGATGCCGCTGAAGGCGAATGCAAAGAACGCGATGACGGCGATGACGATCCAGAAAATCGGCGCATAGACAAACCGCATGGCGACCTCCGGGACCGTCCGACGCGATGGCGGGCGGCATCGCCCTACTCGTCGCCGCAATCGGCTGCAGCGCCGCATTCCCACGCAGGCTGCCGGCGAAGTCGTCACCCACGCCGGTTGGCGGATTCGCGCCCGCGGGAAATCAATGCGAAAATCCCGCACGTCCGCGCCTGTAGCTCAACCGGATAGAGCATCGGCCTTCTAAGCCGACGGTTGCTGGTTCGATTCCAGTCAGGCGCGCCATTCCGAGGTTGCGAACGGCAAGTCTGCGACCCCCGCAATGGCCAGGTGCAAGCTGTCGTGGAAAGTGGCCCGGGGTCGCGTCCCGGGGCTCCGGATGACAGCGCGCATTCCGATCACCGCCGGCTGCGGCCTCGCAGCAGTCGAACGGCACCTTCTGACGAAGGCGCCAGTTCTCATCCGCACCTCAACCAATGACCCAAACGGACCGCAAGGGTCCGTTTGGGTTATTGGTCGGGACAGAGGGATGACTCGCGCCTGTCCGGCGCTCGCCCTGCGGGCCATCGCTCGCGTGCGCTCGCGATGTTCGCTCCGCCATCCCTGGCTCCGCAGTCGAACGGCACCTTCTGACGAAGGCGCCAGTTCTCATCCACACCTCAACCAATGACCCAAACGGACCGCAAGGGTCCGTTTGGGTCATTGGTCGGGGCAGAGGGATTCGAACCCCCGACATCCAGCTCCCAAAGCTGGCGCTCTACCAGACTGAGCTATACCCCGAAGCGTTGCCGGCGACCGATCAGCGGGACGACCGCGGCGGCAAGATTGTCATGGTACGGTTGCGCGCGCGTGCGGGTCAACGCGCGTGACCGTGCGGGTATCGCCGCGCGGTCGTGCAACGAAAAAGCCGACGGAACATCCGTCGGCCCAGTCGTTAAATGGCGCGCCCGGAGAGATTCGAACTCCCGACCACCAAGTTCGTAGCCTGGTACTCTATCCAACTGAGCTACGGGCGCATTGAAACTGCTGTGCTTCAAACCATCCCTGGTGCAAACGTCCAGTCGGCATCCGTGCCTCCTCCTCACGTTCGGTGCGACAGTCCACCGGACTGTCGCAAGCGCCTCACGCTCGACCAACTGAGCTACGGGCGCATTGAAACCCAGAAACAAGCTGCCAATTATCGTCGTTGCGCGTAAACGCGTCAACGGAAAAAATGGCGGAGAGAGAGGGATTCGAACCCTCGATCAGGCTTTGTGGCCCAATACTCCCTTAGCAGGGGAGCCCCTTCGGCCTCTCGGGCATCTCTCCAAATTTTTCACCAGACGCAGAGTGTAGCAAGAGACCTTCGCCGAACGGTCGCAACGTTCGGGATGACCCGCATCATCGCGATGCTCGCTCCTCGCTGCGTTCGGACCCGTCCTGCGGCGTCAATCGACACGCCGCACCCGTGCGCCGACCAGGAAAACCAAGTCGGCTAGCATAGATGCAAGCTCCGCTTTGGTAAAGCGGCAAGACGCCGCGACGTCAGCCGTTGGTTGCTTCGTGCGACGAAGGCTCGTCGGAACCGGCCGCACCGGAACCAGCCCCGGCCTGATGTTCCTGCTGGATGCGCTGGTAGATCTCTTCGCGATGCACGGCAACGTCCTTGGGCGCGGTGATGCCGATGCGTACCTGGTTGCCCTTGACGCCCAACACCGTAACTGTCACCTGGTCGCCGATCATCAGGGTCTCCCCCACGCGACGGGTCAAAATCAACATGACGGAACTCCATACGTTCGGGTTCGTTGGACCCGATAACCGCGTGCGCGTTCCCCTCCGGATCGCGCGTTGCGGTTCAACAGGACGGCCACGAACAGACACGGATGCAATCGCGCGTTCAGGTTCCTCCATCACCCACACTAGACCGGTGCAGGGGTGGCCGATGCGAGGCGACTATAGCTGAACGAAGGACTGCTACGCAACGCAACAAAAAGTCAAGGAAGTGCGTTCAACTTTCGGCATCGCGAGGCTCAGCCCAACGCAGGCGCCAGCCAAGCGGCCAGCCCCGCGAGCGCCTGGTCCAATAGTGGCGAATCCACGCCGCCGCCCTGGGCCAGGTCCGGCCGGCCGCCGCCCTTGCCGCTGATCTGCCTGGCCACGTGTGCCACGACATCGCCCGCCTTGATCTTGGCGAGTGCGGCACCGTGGACACCACTGACCAGCGCAACCTTCCCGGCCTGTCCGGAGGCCAGCAACACCACGCAATCTCCCAGCTTCTGCTTGAGCGCATCGACCGCTTCACGCAGGGCCTTGGCATCCATGCCATCCACGCGTGCCGCGACCAGCTTGATGCCCGCCACATCCTGCGCGTGTGCGGCGAGATCGCCGGTCACGGAACCCGCTGCCTTGGCCTTCAGCGCATCAAGCTCATGCTCCAGTTTTTTCTGCCGATCGAGGACCTGGTGCAGTTTCTCGACCGCATCCCCGGCATTGGACGACAGCATGTCGGTCAGCTCGCCCAGCCGCCGTTCTTCCGCGACGACGTGGGCCACGGCCCCGGCGCCGGTCACCGCCTCGATGCGGCGAATGCCGGCGGCAACGCCCGCTTCCGACACGATCTTGAACAGGCCGATGTCGCCGGTGCGCGTGACGTGCGTGCCTCCGCACAGCTCGGTCGAAAAATCACCCATGCGCAGCACCCGCACTTCCGCGCCGTACTTTTCGCCGAACAGCGCCATCGCGCCGGTCGCGATCGCATCGTCGTAGGCCATGTGGCGGGTCTCTGCCACGTCGTTGCGGCGGATCTGCTCGTTGACGCGATCCTCGATGTGGCGCAACTCGGCCGGCGCAACGGGCTGGAAATGCGAGAAGTCGAACCGCAGGCGGTCGGGCGCCACCAGCGAGCCCTTCTGCGTGACGTGCTCACCCAGCGTTTCGCGCAACGCCGCGTGCAACAGGTGGGTCGCCGAATGGTTCAGCACCGTGGCCTGGCGGCGAGCGCCATCCACCCGCGCCAGCACCGCAGCGCCCACGCGCAGCGGTGCGGCACCCTGCCACTGGCCGATGTGGCCATGGAACTGGCCCGCAAACTTCTGGGTGTCGTTGACGATGAAGCGCCCGTCGGCGTGTTCCAATGCACCGGTGTCACCCACCTGCCCGCCCGATTCCGCGTAGAACGGCGTGCGATCCAGGATGAGCGTCCCCATTGCGCCCGGCGCCAGCGTGTCGACCACACGCCCGTCGTGCAGGATGGCCGCCACCTTGCAGTCCTTGGCCTGCAGCGTTTCGTAACCGAGGAACGCGGTCGGCGCGAGCCTGCTGGCGACTTCCGCCGGCAGCTGCGTCTTGCTTTCAAACTTGCTGGCGGCACGCGCGCGCGCGCGCTGCCGTTCCATCGCGCGCTCGAAGCCGGCCATATCCACCGTCATGCCGCGTTCGCGCGCGATGTCGGCGGTCAGGTCCACCGGGAATCCGTAGGTGTCGTACAGCCGGAATGCATCCTCGCCCAGGATCGCCTTGCCCGCGTGCGCGGCCACCTCGTCGAACACCTTCATGCCGTGTTCCAGGGTTTCGCCAAAGCGCTGTTCTTCCGCCCGCAGTGCGTCTTCGACGAACGCCTGCCGCGCCACGAGCTCGGGGTAGGCCTCACCCATTTCCGCGACCAGCGGCGCCACCATTTTCCAGAAGAACCCGCCGCGCACGCCCAGCATCCAGCCGTGGCGCAGCGCGCGCCGGATGATCCGTCGCAACACGTAGCCACGACCCTCGTTGGAGGGCAGCACGCCATCCACGATCAGGAATGCACAGGCGCGGATGTGGTCGGCGATCACGCGCAACGACTTGCTTGCGCGATCGCTGCAGCCCGTCAGCTGTTGCGCGGCCGCGATCAGGTGCTGGAACAGGTCGATCTCGTAGTTGGAGTGCACGCCCTGCAGCACCGCGGCCAGGCGCTCGAGGCCCATGCCGGTATCCACGCACGGCGCCGGCAACGGCGACAGCGTGCCGTCGTCGGCACGGTCGAATTGCATGAACACCAGGTTCCAGATTTCGATATAACGGTCGCCGTCCTCGTCTTTCGAACCCGGCGGCCCCCCCGGAATCCCCGGGCCATGGTCGTAAAAGATTTCCGTGCAGGGACCGCACGGACCAGTGTCGGCCATCTGCCAGAAGTTGTCCGAAGCAAACGGCGCGCCCTTGTTGTCGCCGATGCGCACGATGCGCTCGGCCGGCACGCCGACCACGTCTTTCCAGATTCCGTAGGCCTCGTCGTCGGTGTGATAGACGGTGACCCACAGCTTGTCCGCCGGCAACTTGAACACGCCGGTCAAAAGCTCCCACGCCCATTCGATGGCTTCGTGCTTGAAGTAATCACCGAACGACCAATTGCCCAACATTTCGAAAAACGTGTGGTGGCGCGCGGTGTAACCCACGGCATCAAGGTCGTTGTGCTTGCCACCCGCGCGCAGGCAGCGCTGCACGTCAGCCGCGCGCTTGTAGGGCAGTTTTTCGCTACCCAGGAACACGTTCTTGAACTGCACCATGCCCGAGTTGGTGAACAGCAGGGTCGGGTCGTTGGCCGGGACCAGCGGCGCGGACGGAACAATGGTGTGGCCGCGTTCCTTGAAGAATTCAAGAAAGCGCGCGCGAATTTCTGCGGTTTTCATGCGGTTGCAGTGAATATCTCAAGTGAATGGCACACCGGGAAGCACGCTCCACCCGCCTGTCGCAACACGACAGGTACTCAGTCGCGGGAGTCATCAACCTCGGAATGGGTGACGATTCTAACGGTTTCGGCGGCAAAGCCGCGACGCAGGAGGAAAGCGGCGCGTTTGCCGCGCTCGGCGTGATCGGCGGCCGGCCGGCCGCCGTATTTCTTGCGCAACTGGGCCACGGCCAATGCGCCCCAATCGGCTTCGGCGGCATCCAGCAATGCGCGGATCGCGGGGTCGGCCAGTCCGTGCGAGCGCAGTTCGGCCCGGATCCGTGCCGGACCGTAACCCTGCCCTACCCGCGCACGCACCAGCATTGCACCGAAACGCTGGTCGTCCTGGTAATGCTGCTGCTGCAGCTTGCCGATCGCGGATTCCGATTCCGCCTCATCGCAACCCGCACGCGCAAGCCGCGTGCGCAGCTCGCGTTGCGAATATTCGCGTCGCGCCAGCATGCCCAAGGCGCGGTCGTAGGCACTGCGGTCGGCGCCATCGGGAACTTGCCTGCGTTTCATGCACATCACTGTAGGCGCGAGCCTGCGCGCGATCAGCCACCTCTACCGCCGGCCAGGTCGGCTCCTACAAGAGCCCGGCAGGCTTCTTCACGCTTCGACTTTCTCGGCGTCCGCAGTGGTCGCAGCGCCGCCCTTGCCGGCGCAATCCAGCAGCTTGGCACGCAAGGCTTCGTCGAGCTGCTTGGTGGCAGCCGGGTTGTCCTTGAAGTACTGGCGGGCGTTTTCCTTGCCCTGGCCGATCCGCTCGCCGTTGTAGCTGTACCAGGCGCCGGACTTTTCCACCAGGTTGTTGGCGACGCCAAGTTCGATCAACTCGCCCTCGTAGGACGTGCCCTCGCCGTAGAGGATTTCGAACTCGGCCTGCCGGAACGGTGGCGCGACCTTGTTCTTCACCACCTTGACGCGGGTGGCGTTGCCGATCACTTCCTCGCCCCTCTTGACCGCGCCGATGCGGCGGATGTCCAGGCGCACGGACGCATAGAACTTCAGCGCGTTGCCACCGGTGGTGGTTTCCGGGTTGCCGAACATCACGCCGATCTTCATGCGGATCTGGTTGATGAAGATCACCAGCGTGTTGGAGCGCTTGATGTTGCCGGTGAGCTTGCGCAGCGCCTGGCTCATCAGGCGCGCGTGCAGGCCGACGTGCGAATCGCCCATTTCGCCTTCGATTTCGGCCTTGGGCGTCAACGCCGCCACCGAGTCGACCACCACCACGTCCACCGCGTTGGAGCGCACCAGCATGTCCGCGATTTCCAGCGCCTGCTCGCCGGTGTCGGGCTGCGACACCAGCAGGTCGTCGACATTGACGCCCAGCTTGGCCGCATACGAAGGATCGAGCGCGTGCTCGGCATCGACGAATGCCGCGGTGCCACCGTTCTTCTGGCTGTTGGCGATCACCTGCAGCGTCAACGTGGTCTTGCCCGAGGATTCCGGCCCGTAGACTTCCACCACACGGCCGCGTGGCAGGCCGCCGACGCCCAACGCCACGTCAAGGCCGAGCGATCCGGTCGAAACCACGTCCATGGGTTCGGCCACGCGATCGCCCATGCGCATCACCGCGCCCTTGCCGAACTGCTTTTCGATCTGGCCCAGGGCCGAAGCCAGGGCGCGGCGCTTGTTGTCATCCATCGTGGAACCCTCAATTGATCGTGCGGGGTGGAGTATCGCGGGACGGGTTCTCATGGGTTGAGATCGCGAGAGCCCGCAGTCCCGGCCATTATTCCACACCACCCGCGCGCGGACAGCGGCGCGCGCCGCGTCAACGCGTCAGGATTTTCCGAACGCCGTCGAGCGCGGCGACAACGGTTCGCCGGCGCACCGCGTCGCGGTCGCCGTGGAAGTGGAACACCGTGGCCTCCGCCGCGTCGCCGCGACGTTGCCACGCGACCCACACCGTGCCGACCGGCTTGCCGACGCTGCCGCCGGTGGGCCCCGCGACGCCCGTCACCGCGACCGCCACGGTCGCCTCGAAGCGTGCCAGTGCACCCGCCACCATTTCCAGCGCGCACTCGCGGCTGACCGCACCATGCGCCTCCAGAGTGGCCGCGCTGACGCCCAGCAACGCCTGCTTGGCGCGGTTGCTGTAGGTGACCACAGCCGACTCGAACCATTCCGAGCTGCCGGCGATGTCGGTGCAGGTTTTCGCGATCCAGCCGCCGGTACAGGACTCGGCGGTCGCCAGCATTCCGCCAGCCGCGCGCAGCGCCGCGGCGACTGCATCGGCGGAACGGCGCAATTCGGCATCGTCTGGGGCAGCGTTCACGGGCGGACTCCTCAATCGCCACGTTCTACCGCATTCCGGCGCACCCGCCAACCACCACGCGCCGATTTGGGCACGATGCCCGGCGCGTGCGAAACTGGGCGCTTGCCCGAAGCATCGCCCCGATGGACCAAGCCGACCTCGCCCGCCACACGCCGCT
>JAICHS010000006.1 GCA_025924775.1 Rhodanobacteraceae bacterium | reverse complement strand
CCATCACACCGCGGCTTCCAGCTCCGGCACCAGCTTGAACAGGTCGCCGACGAGGCCGATGTCCGCGACCTCGAAGATGGGCGCTTCGGCGTCCTTGTTGATCGCGACGATGGTGCCGGCGTCCTTGATGCCGGTGAGGTGCTGGATGGCGCCGGAGATGCCGATGGCGATGTACAGCTCGGGCGCGATGATCTTGCCGGTCTGGCCAACCTGCATGTCGTTGGGGCAATAGCCCGCGTCCACGGCGGCGCGCGAGGCGCCGGCGGCGGCGTGCAGCTTGTCGGCCAGCTGGTAGATGATGTCGAAGTTTTCCTTCGAGCCGACGCCGCGCCCGCCCGACACGACTTTCGCCGCGCTTTGCAGGTCGGGGCGTTCGCTGGAGGCCTGCTTCAGCTCGACGAAGCGGGTATGCGCGGGCAGCGCCGCATCGATGGCCAGCGCTTCGACCGGCGCGGCGTTGGCGGTATCGCCCACGGCAGGCCACGACGCCGTGCGCACGGTGCCGACCACGATCGCGTCGGCGGGCGCTTCCACGGTGATGATGGCGTTGCCGGCATAGATCGGTCGGGTGAACGCGTGGGGGCCGGCCACCGACATGATGTCGCTGACCTGGCCGACGCCCAGCAGCGCGGCAGTGCGTGGCGCGACGTCCTTGCCGAAGGTGGTGGACGGAAACAGCACGTGCGTATGGCCGTTCTTCGCGGCGGCGGCGATCTGCGGCGCCAGCACCGCGGCCAGCGCGTGGGCGTTCTCGGCGTGCGCGACGGTCAGCACCTTCGTGACACCGTCCAGCTTCGCGGCCTGCGCGGCGACGGCATCGGGCGCGTCGGCCAGCACCAGTACGTCGATGGCGTCGGGTGCAAGCTCGCGCGCGCAGGTGACGCAGCGCGCGGTCGCGCTGTTGAGTTGGCCGTTCAAGTGTTCGGCGACGATCAGGATTTTGGACATGGATTGTTTGTCCTGTTTGAAATGCGGCAGCCGTGCTTCACTCTTTTACTTCGTCATTCCGGGGCCGCGCTACGCGCAGAACCCGGAATCGGTCCTATCCAGCTGGAAAACCGATTCCGCGTTCCGTTCGCAAAGAAGCCGCGAACGGCCCCGGAATGACGACCAAAAGGAGTGGCGTACCCTGCGACGATAGCCACCCATGGCTCACACCAGACCTTTTTGCTTCAACAGGCCCACCAGCTCGGCCACGTCCTTCACCATGACGCCGCGCGAGCGCTTGGCGGGTGGCGCGTAGTGCGTGGTCTTGATTTCGCCTGCGTGCTCGATGCCCAGCGACGCCAGTTCGATGGTGTCGATCTTCTTGGCCTTGGCCTTCATGATGTCTGGCAGCTTGATGAAGCGCGGCTCGTTCAGGCGCAGGTCGGTGGTGACGACGGCGGGCAGGTCGACCTCGATGGTTTCAAGGCCGGCGTCGACTTCGCGCGTCACCGTGGCCTTGTCGCCGGAGACTTCCAGCTTCGATGCGAACGTCGCCTGCGGGCGATCCCACAGTGCTGCCAGCATCTGACCGGTCTGGCTGCAATCGTCGTCGATGGCCTGCTTGCCGAGGATCACGAGGCCGGGTTGTTCCTTTTCGATCAGCTTCAGCAGCGCGCGCGCCGCCACCAGCGGCTGCACTGCATCGGGCGTGACCACGTGGATCGCGCGGTTGGCGCCCATCGCAAGGCCATTGCGCAGGTGCGCCTGCGCGTCGGCGGGCGCGATGGTGGCGATGATCACTTCTTCGGCGATGCCCTTTTCGCGCAGTCTCAGGGCTTCTTCCAGCGCGATGTCGTCGAACGGGTTGGGCGAAAGCTTGACGCCGTCGGTGACCACGCCCGAGCCGTCGGGCTTCACCTGGATGCGCACGTTGTAATCGACCACGCGCTTGTAAGCGACCAGAATCTTCATCGGTAATTCCTTGCGTCGGGCCGCGTGCAGAACGCCCGTTTGATCAGCACGGCATTGTAACCGACTACGGTTCGCGCACCTGCGCGGCTTCGGTGTGACTGAAGAAACGCGCATACAGCACCAGGTAGCCGAGCTGCAGCACGGCGCCCAGCAGGAACGGCAGCGTGAGGTAGCCGGCGTGGAACAACGCGCCACCGATGACCGGGCCGACCGCGCGCGGCAGCTGGATGGAGATGTTCTGCAGGCTCGAGGCCAGCCCGCGCCGTTCGACCCGCGTCAGCCCCGCCGCCAGCGCCTGGCGCACGCCGCCGGTGCCGCGGGTGCTGGCGCTGCGCAGAATGTACAGTGCCATCGCCGCCCAGAACCATGGCACCAACGGCATCGCCACCAGCAGCGCCACGCCCACGCCACGCATCCACAGCACCGTGGTCATGATGCCGTGCCGGCGCGCGAGCGCACCCGCCAGCACCGAACCGGCCGCGCCGACGACGAAGGCCAGCGCCAGGCCCGGCCCGATGTCGACAAGGCCGCGCTGGAACTTGACGGCGAACCAGTACGCGATCAGTGGGCCGATCAGGCCGATGCCGAGTCCGTTCAGGGAATTGGCCAGGACCAATTTGGCCAGCAGGCGGTTTTCGCTGCGTTGCACGTGGCGGCTGGCGGCGTCGGCGGGCGCGCGCCGCGCGAACACCGCGGGCTCACGTGCCAGCCACATCAGGGCGAAGCTTGCCAGCGAGCCTGCCAGCGGCAGCGCGAACAGCAACCGGTAGTCATCCACGTCCATCACGTGGCCCAGCCACCACGCCGGCAACGCCGCCAGCAACGCACCCGCGCCCATGCCGATGTAGCCCACCGCGCTGTTGGTGCTGAACACGCTGCCGCGGCGCGCCATCGGCAACTCGATCGCAAGCCACGCCTGTTCCACCGGCGAGAACGGTCCGGCCGAGCCGTTGGCGCCGCGCCCGAAACCGCCGATGACGGCCGCGGTGACCAGCAGCCACGGGGTGGTCGTCAGCATCGCGACCAGCGCGACCAGCGCCTGCAGCGCGTCGTAGCCGAGCAGGAACGCGCGGCGCCCACCGCGGTCGCTCAAGGGGCCGACGATGATGGTCAGCAAGGTGCCGAACAGCAGGGCACCCATCAACACCGCGCCGATCGCGGTGCCCGTCCAGCCGAGCGCGTGCAGGTACAGCGTGAAGGCCGCCACCATCGCGCCCTGGCCGACGCTGCGCACTGCGCGCATGCCGATCAGCAGGCGTACGTTGCGGGGCAGGGGCGGTTTGGCGGGCTTCATCCTGTTGCCGATGATGACGGTGTCGCTGGAATCGCGTGAAGGATCGGCGGCAGGGTGGCCCACGCCAAGCCTCTGGTGTAGGCGCGCGCCCGCGCGCGACCGATGCGCGGCCGATTCAAATGATCGCCAGCGGGCAGGCTCCTACGAAAAGCCCGGGGCTTTTTTGCAGGAGCGGGCGAGCACGTGCGCCTGCGCTTTCTTTTCGCGGGATCGACACGGGGGCTCTACGTCGTGCTCGCACGCTGCAATATCGCTCGCGCAAATTGCTTCGCCACGCCGTCCGCGCAGGTGATGAACACCGACGGTTCGACCAGTTCCAGTTCCAGCAGGCATGGTGCACCGGCGTCGTCGCGGATCAGGTCCACGCGCGCATACAACAGGGGTTGCGCAAACGGGATGGCCGCCAGCGCGCGCCGCGCGACCGCCAGTTCGTCGGCCGACGGCGTGCGTGGCTCGATGGTTTCCTCGGCGTACAGACCGGCGGTGGCCGCGGCATTACGCTGCAGCAACGGCCCTTTGCGGATGGCGTGCGAAAACGCGCCATCGAAAAACAGCAGCGCGGTTTCGCCGTGTGCGTCGACGCGCGCAAGGTAGGGCTGCAGCAGCACGCTACGCTCGGCATCCAGCAGGCGCCGCACGTGCGCGAGGATGGCGTCGCGATGGCCGCGTGCGTGCCGGCGGGCGTCGCGGGAGCCGGCGCCGACCGCGGGCTTCACCACGATGTCGTGCGCGGACGGGTGCGCCGCGAGCAGCGTGGCGAGCGCGGCCGCGGGGTCCGCGCCCGGCTCGACGAACGCGGTGGGCACGACCGGCATGCCGGCGCGCTTAAGGTCCGCGAGGTAGTGCTTGTCGGTATTCCAACGGATTACATCCAGCGGATTCAGCAGCCGGGTTTGCCGCATCACGCGTTCCGCCCACGCGAGGAACGACGGCAGGCGCTCGAAGTAGTCCCAGGTGGAACGCAGCAGCGCCAAATCGAAGGACGACCAGTCGACCGCGGCGTCGTCCCAGTCGACTTCGCGGGCATCCGCGCCGGCGGCATGCAGCGCCGCCAGCAGCGCGGCCATGTCGTGGTCGGTGCCGCACGCCGCGCGCGCGGTGACAAGGGCGATGCGGGGCATGGGTCAGAGGTTCTGGTAGTTGGGGCCGCTGCCGCCTTCCGGCGTGACCCAGGTGATGTTTTCGTACGGATCCTTGATGTCGCAGGTCTTGCAGTGCACGCAGTTGGCCGAGTTGATCTGGAGGCGCAGCGCCTTGCTGCCGTCTTCCTGCAGGTCCTCGACCATCTCGTACACGCTGGCCGGGCAGTAGCGCGTGCACGGGTTGCCGTATTCGATGGTGCAGCGGTCGACGCAGATGTCGGTATCCAGCACGTGCAGGTGCACCGGCTGGTCCTCGTCGTGTTCGGTCGCGGCGAAGTACACGCCGGCAAGCCGGTCGCGCGGTGGCAATGTACGCTCGATCCAACCTGGTTCGCGCGGCGAGGTCGCGTTGGGGCCGGGACGGTTGGCCTTGGTCGCCGGCGGGTCCAGCTTGTCCAGCGAAGACCAGTCCGCGTGGTTTTTCAGCGTCCACGGCGACCGGCCCACGGTCACGGTTTCCCACGCGGCGTTGGCGAGGCCGCGCCACAGTCCGCCGTGGAAGCCGGGGCGGATGTTGCGCACCTTGCGCAGTTCCTTCGCGATGTTGGACGCGCGCAAGCGCGCATCGAAGCCCGTGCCGGCGTGCCGCTCCGCATAGTGTTCGGCGGCCAGCATGCCCGAGCGGATGGCCTGGTGCGTGCCCTTGATCTTTGGCACGTTCATCAGCCCCGCCGCGTCACCGATCAGGATGGCGCCCGGCATCTCGAGCTTGGGCAGCGACTGGATGCCGCCCTCGATCAGGGCGCGCGCACCGGCGGAGATGATGCTGCCGCCTTCCAGCAGCGGCTGGATCCGCGCATGGTGCTTCAATTGCTGGAACGCTTCCCACGGCCGGAACAGCGGGTCGGAATAATCCAGGCCCGCGACCAAACCGATCGCGATGCGGTCCTTGTCGAGCTGGTAGATGAAGCTGCCGCCGTAGGTCTGGTGGTCCAGCGGCCAGCCTACGGTGTGGGTGATGTGGCCAGCCCGCACGCGCCCGGGCGGCAACTGCCAAAGTTCCTTGAGGCCGATGCCGTAGGTCTGTGGGTCGCAATCCTTGTCGAGGCCGAATTTCGCGATCAGGGTCTTGCTGACGCTGCCGCGGCAGCCTTCGGCCAACACCGTCAGCTTGGCGAGGATGTCGATACCTTGCGTGTAGCCGGGCTTGTGCGAACCGTCTTTCGCGACGCCCATGTCGCCGATCCGCACGCCCGCGACCGCGCCGTTGTCGTCAAACACCGCGTCGGCCGCGGCGAAGCCCGGGAACACATCCACGCCCAGCGCCTCGGCCTGCGGCGCCAGCCACGCGCACAGCGCGCCCAGGCTGACGATGAAGTTGCCGGCGTTGTGCATCTGTGGCGGCGTGGGCAGCCTGGTCGCGCGCCTGGCGTCGCGCAGCAGCAGGAACTCGTCGTGCGCGGCCGGCACGCAGATCGGCGGTGGGCTGTCGCGCCATTGCGGCAGCAGCGCGTCCAGCGGGGCGGGCTCGATCACCGCGCCGGAAAGGATGTGCGCGCCGACGGTCGAGGCCTTTTCGATCACGCACACCCGGGTGTCAGGTTCGAGCTGCTTCAGGCGGATCGCGAAGGCGAGGCCGGACGGGCCTGCGCCCACCACAACCACGTCGTATTCCATCGTTTCGCGTTGCATAAAAGCCCCACGTGCGTCCCTGCACGGTGAAGCAGCCCGCCATGGCTGCGTATTGAAGGATGTGTCCAGGACTCATGATAGCGGTCATCCTTGACCGCTACTTTCCGCGAAGCGTGGCACGCGGGAGGCGGCGGCGCGGGTGGGTTCCCGCGCGCCCGGCAAACCCGCATAATCGGCCATCAGGAGGACGCATGAGCGTAATCGAAGACGGAGCAATGCTGGGGCCGGAAGCGCTGCGGCGTGGCGGCGTGTGGCAGTGCCTGCACTGGCTGGCGGCCGGGCGGGCCACGTCCGAGGCGTTGATCGATGCCTGCCTCGATGCAGTCGAGCGCCTGGATCCCGCGCTGCACGCGTTCGTGGACGTGCGGCCCGACATCGTGCGCGACCAGGCCGCGAGCGCGCAGCGCAGGCGGCGCGAAGGCCCGCTCGGGCGACTGGACGGCATTCCCGTCGCCATCAAGGACAACTTCGACGTGGCGGGCTACCCCACGCGCGCAGGGCTGCCTTCGCGCGAACAGTGCATCGCCCGCAACGACGCGCACGCGATCGCGCGCCTGCGCGCGGCCGGCGCGGTGCTGCTGGGCAAGACCAATCTCGACGAAGGCGCGCTGGGCGCGGCGACCCGCAATCCGCACTTCGGCACCACCCGTAATCCGTTCGACGTCAACCGCGTGGCCGGCGGCTCGTCCGGCGGCTCCGCCGTGGCGGTGGCGGCCGGCATGGCGCCGGTCGCGATCGGTTCGGACACGCTGGGTTCGGTGCGCATTCCCGCAAGCTATTGCGGCGTGTTCGCGCTGAAGCCGACCCACGGCGAGATTTCCGCGCGCGGCCTGGTGCCCGCGGCGCGCCGGCTGGATGCCGTGGGCATCCTTGGCCGCAGCGTCGGCGACCTGGTGGTGATGCTGCAGGTGCTGGCGGGCTACGACGCCGACGACCCGCGATCGCGGCGCCGCCGCGTGGCGTTGCAGCCGCCGGACTGGAACCCCAACCATCTGCGCTGCGGGCTGCTGCCGGATCTTGCCGGCATCGGCGTGGAGGCGCCCGTGATCGACGTGTTCGAGGCCGCGCTGGCGCGACTCGAACGCGAGCTGGGCGAGCGTCAGGCCATGGACTTTTCCGACTGGCCGTTCCAGAAGATGCGGCGCGCGGGCTTGCTGCTGATGGAAGCCGAGATGCGCAACACCTTCGCGGACGACCTGGCCGACACCGTGCATCCTGTTTCCGAAAATTTCCGCAGGATGCTCGACTATGCCGCGCGCAAGTCGGCGGCCGACTACGCGTTGGCCGACCGCATCCTCGATTTCGCGGTGCTGAAGGCGCGGCGCGTGTTCTCACGGGTGGACGTGCTGGTGCTGCCGACCACCCCGCAGGGCGCGTTCCCGGTCGATGCCCCGGTGCCGCCCTCGCAGGCCGACCTCACCGCGTTCGCCAGCCTGTCGGCGTGCCCGGCCGTCAGCATCCCGATGGGCACGCTGCCGGACGGCATGCCGATCGGCATGCAGTTCGTGGGTGCACCGGGTTCCGACCTGCGCCTGCTGGAACTGGCGGAAGTGTGCGCCTCGGCGCTGGATGCCGCGCCGACGTATCCCGTTGAGCCGGGTGCGCAAGCCGTCACACACTGATCAGGCCGCGGTTCGACGTCCGTATTTCAGCGGTGCCGCGTTCGTATATGCGGTCGTTCCGGGGCTGTTCGCGTGTGCGCGGGCAGAACCCGGAACCCGACGCCTTTGCGGGCGTTGCATTAGACGTTCCTGTCCTGGTTCTTCGCACCTTGCTCGCGCGTCAGCCTGCGCGTCGCGGCATGCAAAGGTGCGGAGCAGTGTTCCGCGCCGATCGGCCGTCTTTGGCCTCGCCATCGTGTAATCGAGTTTCGTTGTCCATGAACCATGCGCAGGAAGCGCGTCAAACGGGGCCCCTCGGACACGGCGAGCGGACGGTGGAGAAGTCCGCAGGATGGCGCACAGGAGGTGCGCCAGTTCGTCGTCGGCACAGGGAGGTGCCGTCGGCGAACCCCGGCGGCCGTGAGCGTACCCGCAGCCCATGGACGGGCGAAGGGCGTGTGCGCGGGGTGGCCTTCTCTTTGGTGACTTTCTCTTGGCCAGGCAAGAGAAAGTCACTCGCGCGCAAAAGGCGTGCGAAACTGCTCCTGGTTGGGGCGAGCTGTGCCGCCCGGTACGTCAGTGCTGCCGCGGCGGATCGTCAGCGTCGGCCGGATGCGCGGCACGGTCGCGATTGGCGACCTCGAGCGTCCACGCGACCACCTGCTGCGCAAGCTGGTCGTCGGCCGTGCCGAATGCCGCGACGACCTGCGGCACGTCCGCGCCCGCGGGATTCTGCGTCACCACGAAGCTGTGCGTCGCCAGCAGGGTGCGCGAGCCGCCGCGCCGTAGCTGCGCGTCGAAGCGCACCACCACGACCGGCACGCCCGCACGGTATTCGGACTGGAACGTGCGCAGGTCGCCGCTCAGGGTGTAATCCGACGCGAAATGATCGTCGTCGGTGGTGACCGCGGGCAGCTTGGCCGCCATGAATGCATCGACCAGCCGGTGCCGTACCAGCAGCGCGGGCGATTCGCTCCAGCGCGCGCCCTTGTAGGTGCTGACCTGACCGGGCACGGGCATCACCACGATGCCCGTGCTGTCGAGCGCGCCGGTGGCGTTGGGCGTATCCACCCGCAGGCTGAAGTCGGCCGTCGCCGCGGCAGCCGCGGCGGCGGATTCCTCCGGTTGCCAGACCTGCACGGGTTCGCGCGTGGGCAGCACCGAGCAGGCCGCCAGCAGCGCGGCGATGGCGCACACCGCGAGCAGGCTGCGCACGACGTGGATTGGCTTGAACACGGGCATGGTCGCGTCCTTCTCAGTGCTTCGGCGTGAATTCGGTCGGCTGCTCGCGGCCAAACAGGTAGCCCGCGGGATTGGCCTGCAGTTTGCTGGTGAGCTGGTGGATGTCACGCAGCGTGGCGCGCAATTCGCGCAGCGCCGGGCCGATCTGGTCCACGCCGCGCAGGCCGGACTGCAGCGAGCCCTGGTTGTCGGCAAGCAGTTTGTTGAGGCTCTGGGTGGTCTGCTGCAGCGAGGCCATCGCGGCCGCCGCACGATCCAGGGTTTCGCGGCCGGGGCCGTTGACCAGGCTGTTGGCGCCGGCCAGCGTCTGGTTGAGCTGCGTGGATGCGGCTGCGGCCTGCTGGATCAGTTCGCGCAGGTCGTCGCGTTCGCCCGCGAGCGTGCTGGTGGTCTGGTTGATGTTTTCCAGCGTGCTGTTGATGCGCGCGACGTTCTGCTCGGACACCAGCTTGCCCAGCCGGTCGAGGATGCCGTTCAACGACGTGATCACATCGCCGCCCGACGAGAGCAACGCGCTCAACGCCGACGTTTCGGACTTGATCTGCGGCACCGGATCGTCAGCAGTCGGCATCAAGGGCTGGCTGGTCGGTGCCCCGCCAGTCAGTTGCACGAAGGCGACGCCGGTGAGGCCGAGCAGGCCGAGTTTCGCGCGTGTATCCACTTTGATCGGCGTGTCGGCGGCCACCTGGATGCGTGCCAGCACCTTGCGTGGATCCTTCGGGTCCAGCTTCAGCTGGCTGACTTCGCCGATCTGGATGCCGTTGTATTGCACCGGGCTGCCTTTGGACAGGCCGGTGACCGACTCGGTGAACACGATGTCGTAGTGGTTGTACTGCCGGCTGAGGCTGGTCTTGCCCAGCCACAGCGCGAACAGCAGCACGGCCGCCACCACCACCAGGGTGAAGGCGCCGATCAGGACGTGATGGGCTTTGGTTTCCATGTTGCCACCTCAAGCGAGCGCCTTGATGGACTGTGCGGCGCGTCCACGCGGTCCCCGGAAATATTCGCGGATCCAAGGGTCGTCGAAGCTTTCCACCTTGTCCAGCGAATCGGCCACGATCACGCGCTTGTGCGCCAGCACCGCGACGCGGTCGCAGATTGCGTGCAGCGAGTCGAGATCGTGGGTGATCATGAATACGGTCAGACCCAGCGCATCGCGCAGGGTGCGGATCAGCTGGTCGAAGGCGCCGGCGGCGATCGGGTCCAGGCCCGAGGTGGGTTCGTCCAGGAACACGATGTCAGGGTCCAGCGCCAGCGCGCGCGCCAGCGCCGCGCGCTTCTTCATGCCGCCCGAGAGTTCGGACGGGTACTTGTGGCGGACCTCGGGTGCGAGGCCCGCCAGCGCGATCTTGAGCGCCGACACCCGTAGCGCGTTCGCAAGGCTGAGGCTCGTGTGTTCCATGAGCGGCACGCGCACGTTTTCGCTCACGGTCAGCGAGGAGAACAGCGCGCCATTCTGGAACAGCACGCCGCAGCGGCTTTCGATGGCGACGCGGCGGCCTTCCGGCAGGTCGTGCAGGTTTTCGCCGAACAACATGACACTGCCGGCGTCGGGATGGCGCAGCCCCAGGATCGTGCGCAGCAGCACCGACTTGCCGCTGCCGGAGCCACCGACCACGCCCAGGATTTCGCCGCGGTAGACGTCGAGGTCGAGGTTTTCGTGCACCACCTGCGCGCCGAACTGGCTGCGCAGCCCGCGCACTTCGACCAAGGTCTCGTGGGGCGTGGCGGCGCTCACCATTTCATCTCCATGAAGAACAGCGCGGCCAGCGCGTCCACCACGATCACCAGGAAGATCGACTGCACCACGCTGGAGGTCGTGCGCTCGCCCACCGATTGCGCGCTGCCCTGCACCTTGAAACCTTCCAGGCAGCCGATGACGGCGATCACGAACGCGAAGATCGGCGCCTTCGCCAGCCCCAGCCAGAAATAGCGCAGCGGCGTGTCGGTCTGGAACACCGAGATGAACATCGTCGGGGTGATGTTCAGCGCGAACCAACACACCAGCGCGCCGCCGACCACGCCGGACAGCACCGCCAGGAACGTCAGCAATGGCGTGACGATCACCAATGCCAGCACTCGCGGCAGCACCAGTAGCTCCATCGGATCCAGGCCCATAGTGCGCATCGCGTCGACCTCCTCGCCCACCTTCATCGAGCCGATCTGCGCGGTGAAGGCGCTGGCGGTGCGCCCGGCCAGGATGATCGCGGTCAGCAACACGCCCAGCTCGCGCAGGAACGCGTAGGACACCAGGTCGACCGTGAATACGGTGGCGCCGTAACGCTGCAGCGCGGTGGCGCCGAGGAACGCGATGACCGCACCGATCAGGAACGACAGCAGTGCCACGATCGGCACCGCGTGCAGGCCGGTCTGCTCCATGTGCGCCACCAGCGAGGTGACGCGCCAGCGGCGCGGCCGCAGCACGGAACGCGCCAAGGTTTCCAACGTCATGCCGGTGAAGGCCAGCAGCTTGGTACCCAAGCGCCCGACGTGGACGACGTTGCCGCCGATGTCCGACAGCATGTCCACGAAACCGAAGTTGCGCCGCGGCGGGGGCCGGTGCGCGTAGATTTCCGCGACCGCCTCGCTCACGGTGTCCAGCAGGCCGCGCAATTCGTGTGGCACGTCGCGGTCGTGTTCGGCCAGCCATTGCAGGCACTTGGGGCCAAGCGCCACCGCGATCAGCCCCGCGCCGGCCGTGTCGATGCGCCCGATGTCGTTGAAATCGACGTCGGGGGTTTCCGGCAGGCGCG
Source organism: Rhodanobacteraceae bacterium (assembly GCA_025924775.1). Taxonomy (GTDB): domain Bacteria; phylum Pseudomonadota; class Gammaproteobacteria; order Xanthomonadales; family Rhodanobacteraceae; genus 66-474. The sequence goes on along the minus strand of JAICHS010000006.1, from coordinate 13,992 downwards.
GTTTGATGGCACCGAGTTGCGACTCCAGCAGCTCGAAGTGCGGCAGTGTCCAGTCGCCGGTGAAGCGCAGCACACCCTCGCCGCCGGCCGGCTGCAACCATTCGACGTTGCCCGGTGTTGTCGGGGGGCGATCCATGCGCGCAATCTAGCATGGGCGGGTCGTGCGATCGTTCCCGATCGCTGCCGGACACGGCGTGTGGACCAAGGTTGCGTGCGTGCCCCAGCGGCACCGCAACGGGCTGCACCTGCCCTGACTTTTGATGGCAGCCACAGCCATAATGTGCCGTTCCACAGCAAGGCCACGCCATGAGCAAGCAGACCACCCTCAATGCCACCCACCGCGCCGCGGGCGCCAAGATGGTGGATTTCGGCGGCTGGGACATGCCGCTCAACTACGGCTCGCAGCTTGAGGAGCACCATGCCGTGCGCCGCGCCGCTGGCATGTTCGACGTGTCGCACATGACCGCGGTGGACATGCGTGGCGCACGTTGCCGCGAATTCCTGCGGCACCTGCTCGCCAACAGCGTGGACAAGCTGAAGAAGCCCGGCAAGGCGTTGTATTCGTGCATGCTCAACGAGCGCGGCGGGGTCATCGACGACCTCATCACCTACCACGTGAGCGACGACTACTTCCGCACCGTCGTCAACGCTGCGACCCGTGACAAGGACCTCCCGTGGCTGCAGCGGCAGGCCGCGCCGTTCGGCGTTGCGATCACGGAGCGGCCCGACCTTGCGATGATCGCGGTGCAGGGGCCCGAAGCGCGTGCCAAGGTGTTGCCGCTGGTTGCGACCGCCGACCGCGAACGCGTCGAAAAGCTGGGCCGGTTCTTCTGCGCCACCGACGTGCACGGCCTCGCCGGCGCGCCCTGGTTCGTGGCGCGCACGGGGTACACCGGCGAGGACGGGTTCGAGATCCACGTCGCCAACGAGCATGCGGTCGAACTATGGCAGGCCCTGGCGGCGGCGGGCGTGCATCCGGCGGGACTGGGGGCGCGCGACACGTTGCGGCTGGAGGCCGGGATGAACCTGTACGGCCAGGACATGGACGAGGACATCACGCCGTGGGAAGGCGGGCTGGCGTGGACGGTGGCGCTGGACGCAGGGCGCGATTTCATCGGGCGCGCCGCGCTGGAACAACAGAAGGCGTCGGGCGTGCCGCGCGAGATGATCGGCGTGGTGATGGACGACAAGGGCGTGCTGCGCCACGGCCAGCGCGTGGCCACCGACAAGGGCGACGGCGTGATCCTGTCCGGGATTTTTTCGCCGACCCTGGGCAAGGCGATCGCGTTTGCGCGGGTGCCGGCGGGCGCCCGCGAGAACCTGCGCGTGGACATCCGCGGCCGCGAACTGCCGCTGCGCGCGGTGAAGTATCCGTTCGTCAGGGATGGCAAGCCTTGCGAAGGCATAAATGTGTAGGCGCGCGTGGTCCCCGATGTGACCGGCTCCTACAATGCCCGGAGTTTTGGCTAGAATCTCCTTCCCTCGAACCGTATCAGCCAAGGACACAAGCCATGAGCGAGATTCCAGGTGACCTGAAATTCCAGAAGTCGCACGAGTGGGTGCGGGTCGAGGAGGGCGGTCGCGCGCGCGTCGGCATTTCCGACCATGCGCAGGGGTTGTTGGGCGACCTGGTTTACGTCGAACTGCCCAAAGTCGGCGACAAGATCGAAGCCGGGTCAGGCTGCGCGGTGGTCGAATCGGTGAAGGCCGCTTCCGACATCTACGCGCCGGTCAGCGGCGAAGTCGTCGAAGTCAACGAGGCGCTTTCCGACAAGCCGGAAACGATCAACGAAGATGCGTTCGGCGACGGCTGGTTGTTCGTGGTCAAGCTGAGCAATCCGGATGAACTGGATGCGCTGCTCGGGCCCGACGATTACGCCGAACTGATCGAGAACGACGAACACTGACGACGCGTTGCTCCCGGGTCGCGACAGCGCGGACCCGGCGTGCGGATGGATTCACACACGCCGTCCGTGCGTGATCGAGTGGCGTGTACGCAAAAATTTTTTGCGTTCGGGTTGTTTGCTGTTCAGATGAATTTGTCGCGATGGGGTCGCGACGCGCGCGCTGCCGATGGATGCGCATGTACGGGCGCGGTGGTTGCCGCGCGGCGGGGCGGGGTGGGCTTGAAGTCCAGTATCCATGCGGGTTTGCGCGCGTCGTTGCGCGCGGCGGGGTAAATACGTTCGGACGTCTATACGTCCAGTGTTGGATGTGGGTGAATTTGCCGGCGACGATGATGCGGCCGTGACGGGCCCGCTGCGGCGGGCGCAAGGGCTTCATTTGCGGCAAAAAATCGATTGACACCATGATTGCGTGGGGCTAGCTTTCCGCCCGACGACATGTCGCAAGAAGGAAACATGCCGACTGCCAAGTACATAAAGCCGTACATCGCACACGGTTTGAAATCCGAGAAGGTTCGGAAGATCACCGTATCGATTCCGCTGCATGTACTACGGCTGCTTTCCGACGAGCGTACGCGTCGTCAAGTGTCCAACCTGCGGCACGCCACAAACAGTGATCTTTTGTGCGAGGCGTTTCTGCATGCGTTCACTGGGCAACCACTGCCAACCGATGAGGAGCTGAGACGAACCATGGCTATCAAGAAAGCTGTTCGCAAACCCGCCGCCAAAAAGGCGGCCAAGAAGACTGTCCGCAAGTCGGCCAAGGCGAAGACCGCCACGGCCCGCAAGACCGCCCGCAAGACGGTGCGGAAAGCCGCGAAGAAAGTTGCGAAGAAGCCGGCCCGCAAACGCGCGGCCAAGAAGACGGCACGCAAGCGCACTGCCAAGAAGGCCGTGATGGCCAAGACGGCGCGTGCCAGCAAGACCAAGCGTGCCACCAAGCGCGCCAAGAAGTAAGCAAGTCCGTAATCGTTTCACGTTTGCATGACACCATAACGACAAGCCTGCTTTCCCCGCGATGCCCAGCGCGGGGATGCGGGCAATCGGTACAAGCGTTGGCCCCGGGTTGACCGGGGCTTTCCGTTTATGGGCGGTCATCCGTGATCGCTGGCTCGCGGCGCTGCGGTTCGCCTTCCTGCACGAACCGTCGCATATGCGCTGCGCTGTGACGGCGATACCCGTCCAGGCTGCGGGCGCCGGCCCGGCCATCCTTAGGCCTGCCGCTCCACCGGGCACGTGGTGCCACCGGCAGCACGCAAGCGCCCGTCTTCCCCCCGACTTTTCACGGCAGCTCGCGATCCTGGTGATCCTGCGAGTGTCGACCCCGTCACACCTTGCAACGAGGCGCGACCGCGACCCCGGCCGGACGCGGGGTTTGTACCGGGCGTGGAACGATTCGTGCATACCCCGGGAACCGACTTTCTTGTTTGCACACAGGGTGGGCGCATGATCACTTTCGATTCCGATCGTTCCGAAACGGGTTCCCGCGGCCGCGGTGTCGCCCTGCGCGGCCTGGTGGTTGCGGTGGGAGCCGCACTGTTGCTGGCGGGTTGTGGCAATAGCGGTGGGCCTGCGTCTTCGGCGCCGGTTGCCTCGGCGCCGCCCGCTGCATCGGCGCCAGCGGCGTCAGCACCCGTGGCGGTGCCGACCGCGGCGCCCGCATCCGCCACTTCCGTGCAGGCCGCAGCGGACCAGGCCAAGGCCAAGCTGTCCGGCATGAGCGTGAACGACCTGCTATCCGCGGCGCGCAACGCGTATGCGCAGCATCGCCTGGTTGCCCCCGCCGGCGACAACGCGATGGAATACTACGAAGCGGTGCTGGCGAAGGATCCGAAGAACCAGGTGGCGAAGGACGCGTTGCGCGAAACCTTCCCGTTCGGCGTGCCGGACGTGGAGAAGGCCATCTCGCAGAATGATTTCGCTGAAGCCAACCGCCAGATTGACGTGTTGTCCAAGGCCGATCCCACCAACTACACCCTGACGCTGCTGCGTTCCAAGCTGGATGCGCAGCAGAAGCTGCAGGCGCGGCAACAGCAAGCGGCCCAGCAGAAGGCGCAGCGTGCGACGGAGCTTGCGGCCGCGCAACAAGCCGCCGCGGTCAAGGCCGCCGCCGAAAAGGAGGCCGCAGCCAGACTGGCGGCCCAGCAGGCGGCGCAACAGACCGCTGCAGCCAAGACCGCGCCACCGCCGAAGCCGGCCGTCGCGGCCGCGCAGCCCAAGCCCCAGGGCGTGACCCACGGTGCGGAAGTGGTGCAGATGGCATCGGCGGAGTATCCGGTGCAGGCGGCACGCGATGGCACGTCCGGCTACGTCGTGGTCCAGTTCACCGTGTCGGCGAGTGGCGCCGTATCCGACGTGCACGTGGTGGATTCCCGGCCACGCCGGACCTTCGACAGCGCGGCGATGGGCGCCATCAAGCACTCCAAGTTCTCGCCTGCCATGAAGGATGGTCAGCCGGTGGAAGCGGTGTTGCGCCGGCGTATCGACTTCAAGCTGAAGTAGGCCGCGCCGGATCCCGCGGCGCACTGGTTTCGCCAACGCCGTGCGTGGCTGACGCCTCGCGTGGCGTTGGCGTCCGGATCCGCCAGCCCGTCAGTGCTTGCGCCGGACGTGCTTGGTGCGGTGGGGCCTGGCCGGGCGATCGGAGCGATCCAGTTGCGCCCAGTCTTCGTGCCGCAGGCCCAGCAGGGCATCCAGTACCATCGGCATCAGCCCGGCAGGCGTGTTGCTTTCGCAGTTCCACAACACCACCACGCCGGCGTGGTACTTCGGGAAGAACCCGATCATCGAGCGATAGCCCTTGACGGCACCGGCGTGGAACATCAGGGTCTCGCCGGCGTAGTCGTACACGCGCCAGCCCAGCGCGTAGGACGCCTTTTTTACCCGGGCCCGGCGCCAGTTGGAAAACATCCGCTCGGTCGGCGTTGCAACCACCGGCGCGTGCAACACCTCCAGCAAGGAGTCGGGCAACACCATCGGGCGGCCGCCCATTTGCGCGATCAACCACTGCTCCATGTCGCGGATGCTGGCGTTGACGCCCGCTGCCGGCGGTATGTAGAAGTTGTCGTTGGGTTCGTAGGCGACCCACGATTTGCCGCGCGGGTAGTGCGGGCGCGCCCAGCTGTGGCTGCCCTCAAGGCCGTCGCGGCCGTAGCTGGCGGTGGTCATTCCGAGTGGCAGGAACAGGTACTTGTCCACCAGTTGCGGAAAGAACTGCCCGGTCTTTGCGTAGATCACGTCGCCGATCAGCGAGAACGCGATGTTCTGGTAGCCGTAACAGCTGCCGGGATCGCAGGTCAGCGGAACGGTGGCCAGCTTGCGTTCCAGTTCCTGGTACGGCACGCCGCTGGACAGCAGGTTGTCGTAGGCGTTGTGCGGCAGGCCGATGCTCTGGCTGAGAATGTCGCGCACGGTGGCCTCCTCGGAGGCATTGGCGTCGCGCAACTTGAAGAACGGCAACACGTTCGCCAGGCGCGTGTCCCAGCTCAGCGCACCCCGGCGCACCAGCAGGCCGGTCAACGCGGTGGCGAAGGCTTTGGACAGCGAGGCGAGGCGGAATACGGTATTGGGTTCCACCCTGGCGCCGCTGTTCGCGTCGGCATAGCCGAGCGTGCGCTCGTAGCGCACCTTGTCGTTGACGATGACCGCGGTGGCCAGCCCGGCGGTGCGGTTTTCCGCGGCCAGCTGGTCCAGCCAATGGTCGTAATCCTTGATGGCCGCGTCGACGCGCGCCGCCGGCAGCAGCGCCTGGTGGGTGCCCGTGTGCACCACGGTCGGCTCGGGTGGAACGGGGTTGCCGTGGGTCTGGACGGCGGGTGCGCCCAGTGCGAAACCTGAAAGCAGGGCGCAGGTCAGTCCTGCGCAAAAAGCGGATACGCGCATGCTATGCCCGAAATTATGCGATCATCCGTGATCGCCGCAGTGTTGGCCGATGGTTGACTGGCAGCGTCCGTGCGTTGTCAGGAACCCAACGGGCCGCCTGGCCCGCGCTTCCACGACAGCCGCGCCTGCCCAAACCTCAAAGGAGACGACAATGACGGGTTTGATCATCTTGCTGGTCATCATCGCCATCATTGTGATTTACCTGATCGCGATCTACAACGGTCTGGTCACTTCGCGCAACGCGTACGAGAACGCGTTCGCGCAGATCGACGTCCAGCTTACCCGGCGCCACGACCTGATTCCAAACCTGGTCGAAACCGCCAAGGGCTACCTTGCGCACGAGCGCGAAACGCTGGAGGCCGTCACCGCCGCGCGCACGGCCGCGGTCAACGGGCTGGCGGCCGCCAAGGCCGCGCCCGGCGACCCGCAGGCAATGCAGCAGTTGGCCGGCAGCGAGAACCAGTTGACTGCCGCGCTGGGCCGGCTGTTCGCGGTCAGCGAAGCGTACCCCGACCTCAAGGCCAACCAGAACATGATGCAGTTGTCGGAGGAGCTGACCTCCACCGAAAACCGCGTCGCGTTCGCGCGGCAGGCCTACAACGATTCGGTGATGAACTACAACAACAAGGTCCAGGTGTTTCCGTCCAACCTGATCGCGGGGCCCACCGGGTTCGCGCCGGCCGAGCAGCTGGCGATCGACGACCCGGCCAAGCGGGAAGTGCCGAAGGTGAGTTTCACCTGACAGGCAGGGACCGGCAATTGCAAACAGCGTGGTGCGCTGGTTCCACTTGACAGCCCCCTCTCCCCCAACCTGCTGCATCGGATGGGGGAAAGGGTTGGGGTGAGGGGGCAAGACCGCCGGGCTGCTTGCCGCATCCATCCCTCTCGCGCAGCATCCCCCCGCCGCTGCGCATCACCTCCTTCGCGAGCTCAGGGCGGTGATGCACTTACATTGCACGACCTCATTTTCGACTCCCCATTCCCCCATGGATTTTTTCGCCCAACAAGCCAAGGTTCGCCGGTCCAGCCGCCAGCTCGTGTGGCTGTTCGCGCTGGCGGTGCTGACAATCGTCGTCGCCGTCGACGTGGTGTGCGCGTTCTTTCTGGTCGGTTTCCGGCCCGCGCCCCTGATCATCATCACGCTGGTGGTGCTGGCCGTGATCGGCCTGTGCTCGGCGTATCGGGTCGCCAGCCTGGCGGGTGGCGGGGCGGCGGTCGCGCGTGAAATGAACGCGGTCGAGGTGCCCGCCAACACCAGCGATCCGCAGTTGCAGCGCCTGCGCAACGTGATCGAGGAAGTGGCGATCGCCGCGGGGGTGCCGGTGCCGGAAATCTACGTGATGCAGGACGAGTCGGGCATCAACGCGTTCGCCGCCGGCTACACGCCGAACGACGCCGCGGTGTGCGTGACCCAGGGGTGCATGGACAAATTGAACCGCGATGAATTGCAAGGCGTGATCGCGCACGAATTCAGCCACGTGTTGAACGGGGACATGCGCCTCAACATCCGCCTGATGGGCCTGCTGTTCGGAATCATGGCGATCTGGGTGGTGGGGCGGTTCCTGATGTGGGGCGGGTACTTCGGCGTCGGTGGTGGAGGCAGCGACCGGCGTCGCGGCGGCGGCAGCGGGCAGGTTGCGTTGGCCGGCATCGCGCTGCTGGCGATCGGCGCGATCGGCGTGTTCTTCGGGCGGCTGATCCAGGCCGCCGTGTCGCGTTCGCGCGAATCGCTGGCAGACGCCTCGGCCGTCCAGTTCACGCGTCAGACGTCCGGTATCGCGGGCGCGCTGAAGAAGATCGCGGTGTTCGAGGAAGGCTCGGCGTTGCAGGCGCCGCGCAAGGACGAGGTGCGCCACATGCTGTTCGGTGACGCGGAGATGAGCTCGCTGTTCGCCACGCACCCGCCCATCGTCGAACGCATCCAGGCGCTGGAACCCGGCTTCAAGCCCGAGGAACTGGATGCCTACGTCAAGCAATGGCTCGCGTCCGGCAACGACCCGGACAACATCGATCTGCACGCAACGCAGCAGCCGTGGGAAAAGGCCGTCCACGACTTCGCGCGCGCCGATGGCGACGTGGACATCCAGGCCGCGCCGAAGGCGGCGTCGCGCACCGGCGCGATCGGGGGGATCATCCCGGTGCCGGGCGTTGCCGGGGGCGCGGCGGGCGGCGGAGTGATCGGCGGCGTGGTCCCCGCGCGTGGTGCCGAACTTGCGATCACCGCGGCGGGTGTCGCCGCGCAGGTGGCCACGCCGGGCACCGACGACTACCAACTCGCGACCGGCCTGCACGCGCAAATTCCCGGGGCGCTCGCGGCCGCGGCACGCGATCCGCGCGGCGCACTGGCGGTGGTGTTCGCGCTGGCGATTTCCGACCACCCTGATCTGCAAGTACAACAGGTGCAGGCGGTGACGCAGGCGTTCGACGCCGCGCTGGGCGATGCGGTGCGCAGCCTGATGACGCGGATGCCGGAACTGCATCCGATGCTGCGCCTGCCGCTGGCACAGCTCGCGTTTCCCGCGTTGAAGCGCCGTCCGCGTCCGCAGGTCGACGCGTTCGTCAAGACCCTGGATGCCTTGATCCACGCCGATGGGCGCGTGGATCTCGACGAATATTGCCTGGCCAAGTTGGTGCAGACGCAGGTGGCCGCGGCGCTGGATCCCGCAGCCGGGTTCAAGCCCGGCACGCTGAAGCTCACGGCCGCGCAGGACGAGTTGCGCGACCTCGCGGCGCTGGTCGCGCATTTCGGCAACGACGATGAAGACACGGCGCGGCGTGCGTTTCAGGCCGCGCTGCAGGACGCCTTGCCGGGTGCGTCGGTGATGTACGCGATTCCGGACGACTGGCAAGCGGCGCTGGATGGTGCATTCGCGAAACTGCAGCGAGTATCGCCCGAGGGCAAGCAGCTTACGGTGCGTGCATTGACCCAGGCCATCGCCGCCGACGGTAAGGTCACGTTGGCCGAATCGGAATTGTTGCGCGTGGCGTGCGCGGTGCTGGGTTGCCCGCTGCCGGTTTCGCTTGCCGACAAGGCTTGATGGGTGCGATCGTCCCTGATCGCTGCAGCATTGGACGCAAGGGCAGCTTGGAGCATGTGGCGTTCATGAACACCAGAACGGGCCTCCTGCCCTGACTTTCCTCGAAGCGGTGCGATCGTCCCTGATCGCTGCGGCGTTGGATGCAAGGGCAGCTTGGAGCATGTGGCGTTCATGAACACCAGAACGGGCCTCCTGCCCTGACTTTCCTCGAAGCGGTGCGATCGTCCCTGATCGCTGCAGCGTTGGATGCAATGGCGGATTGAAGGATGTGACGTTCATGAACACCAGAACGGGCCTCCTGCCCTGACTTTCCACGAGGGCGAACGGAGCGCAGAGGCGCGCCGGGTCGGCGTGGCGGCGCTCGCGTTCTTCTGCATCCTCGCCGCGTATTACGTCATCCGACCGGTGCGCGACCAGCTGGCGGGTGCCACCGGTTCGGTCGCGTTGCCGTGGTTCTATGCCGGCACGTTCGTCGCCATGCTGGCGGTGGCACCGGTGTTCGGCTGGCTGTCGGCGCGCCTGCCGCGGCGCGCGCTGCTGGCTTGGAGCTACGGTTTCTTCGTCGCCTGCCTGGTTGCGTGCGTGCCGCTGTTCGCGGTGCAGGCGCGCATCGGCGCGCGCGCGCTGGGCATCGGCTTCTTCATCTGGGTCAGCGTGTTCAACCTGTTCGTGGTGTCGCTGTTCTGGAGCCTGATGGCCGACCTGTTCGACGGCGAGCGGGCTACGCGCGCGTTCCCGCTGATCGCGCTGGGTGGCGCCTTCGGCGCGCTGGTCGGGCCGGCCCTCACCTCACTGCTGGTCGCGCGCATCGGCGTGCCGGCATTGCTGGGGGTATCGGCGGTGCTGCTGCTGGCGGCGCTGGCGTTGCTGCTGCGGCTGTCTGCCGCGCAAGGCGCGGGCCACGCCGATTCCGCGCCGCTCGGTGGTTCGCTGCTGGCGGGCCTGCGCGCGACCTTCGCCGACCCGTTCCTGCGCCTGATGGCGCTGTTGATGCTGTGCTCGGATGGCGTCGGCACACTGGCCTATGCATTGGTGGCCGATTATGCCAAGGCGAATTTCACCGATGCCGTCGCGCGCACCGCGTTCTACGGCCACGTCGATCTTGCGGTCAACCTCATCCAGATGGCGCTGCAGGTCGGGTTGACGCGCTGGCTGCTGGCACGCTTCGGCATCGTCGCGGGGCTGGTGCTGCCGGCGCTCGTCAACGTGGCGATGCTGCTGGCGGTCGCGGTGTTCGGTGCGGCGCAGTTCGGTCTTGCCGGATTCACGCTCGCGCTGATTCCGGCGATGCTGATCGTGACCCGCAGTTTCGCCTATGGCGTCACCAAGCCGGCCGCAGACGCGCTGTACACACGCAGTACGCGCGAGATCCGCTACAAGGGCAAGAATTTCGTGGAGACGGCGGTGTGGCGTTTCGGCGACGTCACGGTCGCGAGCGCGCTGGATGGCCTGCGGGCGCTGGGCGCGACGCTCGGCGCGATCGGGGGGCTTTCCGCGGTCGCGGCGGGTCTTGCCGGCGTGTTCGGCTGGCGCGCGGTGGTGGCGAGTCGCCAGGGCAGGCGGTTGCGCTAGGCCGAAAGGTCGTGGCGCAGCCCACGCGCACGCACCACGAGATCGGGAAAGAACGCATCGAAGTGGCGCTGCAGCGCGTCCGCCCGCTCGCGCAGGGCGGGCAGCGCATCACCGATGGGCGAGGGCCGCGACAGGCGTTTTGCCAACGCGTGGAACACCACGTCCAGGGTGGCGTCATCGCCATAGGCTTCGGGCAGCCTGTGCGCGTGCATCCAGGCCGTGAATGCGCACAACGATTCGGGCAGGTCGGCGGCCCGTGCGTCCAGCAGCGCGAGCCAGCGCTGCGCAAACCGTGGCAACGGTTCATCCGCGTTGCAGCGGTCCCAGCCGCGCACCAGCAGGTGGTCGAACCAGATGTCCAGCACGATGCCGGCGTAGCGGCGCAGCGGCGGCGTGAACAGATTGCGCGCGGCAACCACTTCGGCGTGGCGGTCGGTGTACTGGTCGATGGCGCGATGGAATCGCAAGCCCGCCTGCCGCGCGGCGGGCCACGCGGGGTCGGGATGGCCGTGCACGAAATCGCCCTCGGCGCTGCCCAGCGCGAATTCGGCGCCGCCGGCATCGGCAAGCAAGGCATGGGCGAGATGGTTCATGGCGGTTCCCATTATCATCCCGGCATGAGCGAAACCCTGCCGCCGGCGCCCGCTGGCTTTCCCGACGCCCCCGCCACCTTTGCGCTGCCCGGTCCCGCCGGCACGCTGGAGGTGGCGACCGCCGTGCCGGAACCGGGCCAGGCCCGCACCGGGACGGCCGTGATCTGCCACCCCAATCCGCAGCAGGGCGGCACCATGCGCAACAAGGTGGTCACGATGCTGGAGCGGGCGTTCCGCGAGTCGGGCCTGGCCACGGTGCGGTTCAATTTCCGCGGCATCGGCGCCTCCACGGGCGCGTTCGACCATGGCGACGGCGAAAGCGGCGACCTGGTCGCGGTGACGCAGTGGGTGCGCCAGGTGCGTCCCGGCAATGCGTTGTGGCTGGGGGGATTTTCCTTCGGCAGCTACATTGCGTTGCGCTCGGCGCGCTCGCTGGGGGCGGATGCGCTGGTCACCGTGGCGCCACCGTTCGGGCGCTACGAATTCGGCGAGCTGGCGATGCCGAGTTGTCCGTGGCTGGTGGTGCAGGGCGAGGACGACGAAGTGGTCGACCCGCAGGGCGTGTTCGGCTGGATCGAAACCCTCGACCCGAAGCCGGTGCTGGTGCGGATGCCCGAGACCGGCCACTTCTTCCACCGCCGCCTGATGGACCTGCGCGGTGCGGTGAAGAACGGAATCCGTGCATGGTTGCCGCCCCTGGTCGGCGGGCGTGCGTGACCAGTGATGTTCGCTGCGATTACCTGCGATGGACCTTGACCTGCCGGTGAACCCCGAGGCCGATACGCCCAGCGCGCACTATGCGCGCGGCGTTGCCGACGGCCGCTGGCAGGACGACCCGGCCCAGCGGACGGCGCTGGCGGCGCTGGATCGCCTGCACGACGCGTTGCTGGCGCCGGCGCCGGGGTTTCTCGCCCGCTGGCGCGCGCGCAAGGCAGGGGCTGCGCGGGCGCCGCGCGGCCTGTACCTGTGGGGTGCGGTCGGGCGCGGCAAGACCATGCTGATGGACCAGTTTGTCGCCGCGCTGCCGGAAGGCACCGCGCTGCGCGTGCACTTCCATCGCTTCATGCTGGACGTGAACGCGGCGTTGCGCGCGCAGGGCGAAGTGCGCGACCCGCTGCCGCGCGTGGCGCAGGACCTGGCCGCGCGCGCGCGCGTGCTGTGCCTGGACGAGTTCATGGTCACCGACATCGGCGACGCGATGATCCTGTACGGGTTGCTCAGTGCATTGTTCGAGCAGGGCGTCGCGCTGGTCACCACGTCCAATACGCCGCCCCGGGAGCTGTACAAGAACGGCCTGCAGCGCGAGCGCTTCCTGCCCGCGATCGCGTTGCTGGAACAGCATTGCGAGGTGCTGGAACTGGCTTCGCCCCACGACTGGCGCCTGCGTGCGTTGACGCGGGTGCCGGTGTACCTGAGCCCGGACAATGCGCACGCCGAGGCGGCGCTGGCTCGCTTGTTCGAGGAACTTGCGCAGGTCAAGACGACCCAGGCCGCCGACCTTGCCATGAACGGTCGTGTGTTCCACGCACTCGGGGTGAGCACGCAGGCGGCCTGGTTCGACTTCGCCGCGTTGTGCGACGGGCCGTACGGTTCGGCCGACTACATCGAGCTTGCGCGGGCGTATCCGGCGATCCTGGTTTCCCGTGTCCCGCAATTCACGCCGTTCAACGAAGACGCCGCGCAACGCTTCGTGCACCTGGTCGACGAGTTGTACGACCGGCGGGTGAAGGTGGCGATGACTGCGCAGGTGCCGGTGGTCGAGCTGTACGACGGCAAGCGCCTGCGCGGGGAATTTGCGCGCACCGAAAGCCGCCTGATCGAAATGCAGAGCCGCGAATACCTGGCCGAAACGTACGCAGGCGGCCCCGCGCGGTGACGACCGGCCGGGGGCGGGGGTTGCACCGCCCGGCCACCGCTACTGCACGCAGGTGACAACTGTCAGGGCCAAGGTCGTGACACTTCGCCCTTCCGTTCACGATGCTGCGCTTGCAGAATCCACTTTGCATAAATACAATACTGCACGGTTCAGTTAGGCTTCCCCTTCATTTTGCGCATACCCATGCGCTTTTGACAGCTACAGACTGCTTCCGGCCTGAATGACCAACCCATGATTCCTTCGATGAAGCCCGCTGCCAGGCAGGCCGTGCTGGCGATGGCGACTTTGGCGCTTGCTGGATGCGCGGTCGGCCCCAATTACCGGGCGCCCGCGGCGCCCGCCGTCGATCGCTACACGGCGACGGCGCTGCCGCAATCCACGGTTGCGGCCGCCACCGCCGGTGGCGACGCGCAACGTTTCCTTGCGGGCGAAGCGGTGCCGCAGCGCTGGTGGGCCACGTTCGGCAATGCCGAGATCGACCGCCGCGTGCGCCAGGCGCTCCAGCACAGTCCGTCGGTGGCCGCGGCCCAGGCCACGTTGCGCCAGGCCGAGGAAAACGCCAAGGCCGCCAACAGCGGGTTGTTTCCGCACGTGGACGCGAATGCCGGCGTGACGCGCCAGAAGCAGTCCGGCGCGCAGTTCGCCGGGTTGGGCGGTGGCGCGAGCGCGGGCTCCAAGCCGTTCAACGTGTTCAATGCCGGCGTCAGCGTCGGCTACGTGTTCGACGTTTTCGGCGGAGTGCGCCGCGGCATCGAGGCCCAGCAGGCCCAGGCCGACGTGCAGCAGGCGCAGCTGGATGCGACGTACCTGACGCTGGCGGCCAACGTCGTCACGGCATCGCTGCAGGAAGCCTCGCTGGCGGCGCAGGTGCAGGCGAACCGGCAGATCGTCGACGTGCTGAAGCAGCAGTTGGCGATCGCCGAGCAGCAGCAGGCGATCGGCAGCAAGTCGTTTTCCGACACCCTGGCGGTCCGCACGCAATTGGCGACCGCCAACGCGACCTTGCCGGGCCTCAAGGCGCAGCTGGCGGCCACGCGCAACCAGCTGGCGACATACCTCGGCGTCACGTCCGCGCAGCTCGCGCTGCAGCCGGTCACGCTGGACCAGGTGACGCTGCCGGCCGACGT
>JAICHS010000005.1 GCA_025924775.1 Rhodanobacteraceae bacterium | reverse complement strand
CTGGTTGCGCACGCGCGACTGGCGCGGCGAGGCACTGTGGCTGGTGCAGCCGGCCAACCGGCGCAGCATGCGCTGGAACGGCGTGCGTGCCACGGACGACGATGACAAGGCCTGGCCCATCCCGCACTGGGTTGCGGCCTTGCGCGCCTTGCGCACGTACGACCCCGCCGCGCGCATCGTGCTGTGCGGCTCGGCTTCCGAAGCACCGCTGCTGGAGGCCATCGCCGCCGCGGCGCGGCTGCCGGGCCTCGACGTCGCGGCCCGCGACCTGCCGTTGCGACGGCTGATGGCGCTGGCGGAAATCGCGCGCGGGATGCTGTCGGTGGATACCGGCCCCGCGCACGTCGCCGCGGCGCTGGGGTGCCCGCTGGTGGTGCTGTTTGGTGCCCAGTCGCCCGCGGTGTGGTGCCCGCGCAGCCCCTACGGCAGCGCGATCGTTGCGTTGGGCGGCCCGCCGCGGTACGTGCGCGTGGCCCAGATCGAACCCGGTGAAGTCATCGCGGCGTTGCGGGGCCTGCCGCCGCGGCAACCCGGCCTGACGCACGCGGCCTGACGCGACGGTTGCACCCCTTACAATCCCAGACGCGTGCCCCGCCTGTGAATCCTGCATTGACCGAAGCCAGCTACGTCCGCTCCGAACATCTGCGCGCCCTGCTGTGGTGGCTGCCGCTGTACCTCGCGGTTGCGCTGATCGCAATCTTCCTGCAGCCGCCGGTTCCGCTGCATTCCACGCGCGCGCTGGCGGTGGCGTGGGACATGTGGTCGCAGCACCAGTTCCTGGTGCCACACATCAACGGTGCGCCGTATTCCGAGAAGGCGCCGCTGCTGTTCTGGTTGATCCACGCGGGCTGGGCCGTGTTCGGCGTCAACGACGTATGGCCGCGCGTGCTGATGGTGCTGATCGGCGCGGTGCAGCTGATCCTCGCGCAGGCGCTTGCCCGCCGCCTGTTTCCCGAACACGCCTGGATCGCGCGCACCACGCCATGGCTGCTGCTGGCACTGTCGTTCGGATTTCTGTACGGCCTGCAGATCATGTACGACGGCCTGCTGGCGATGTGGGTGCTGGGCGCAATGCTGTGCCTGGTGCCGACCCCGCGCCGCGCCGCGCCGCGCTGGCTCGGTTTCGCCGTCTGCATCGGGCTGGGTTTTTTGACCAAGGGCCCGGTGCTGCTGGTGCACGTGGCGCCGGCGTGGCTGTTGGGCCCGT
This sequence comes from Rhodanobacteraceae bacterium, assembly GCA_025924775.1. Classification (GTDB taxonomy): domain Bacteria; phylum Pseudomonadota; class Gammaproteobacteria; order Xanthomonadales; family Rhodanobacteraceae; genus 66-474. The sequence goes on along the minus strand of JAICHS010000005.1, from coordinate 27,047 downwards.
GGTGGTGTGCCTACGCGCGCCAGCACCGCGCCCGCTGGTACGGCTGCGGTCTGGCCGCCGTCATCGGCGGCGGCCTGATCCTGGCGGCATGGGTGATTCCGGCCATCGACGCCAGCGGTGGCGCCTACACCCACAACCTGCTGTACAAGCAGACCGGCGGTCGGGTGGTGAACGCCTTCATCCACCAGCGCCCGTTCTGGTGGTACGTACCGTGGGTGGCCATGCTGACGTTTCCGTTCGTGCTGTGGCCGCGCCTGTGGGCGGGCCTGGTGTTGCTGCGGCGGCCATGGCCGCCCGGCCTGCGGATGCTGCTGGCGTGGCTGCTGCCGGCGTTGGTGATCTTCAGCGCATTCAGCGGCAAGCAAAGCTATTACCTCGTACCCGAACTGCCCGCCGCCGCGATCCTGATGGGCGCGGCGGTCACGCTGCTGCGCACCCGATCGCCGGCCGCGGCCCACAGCCGATGGTTGTCCGCCTGGCCGCTGGCGCTGGGTGCGTTCGCGCTGACCTTGCTGCTGTTCGCACTGCCCGTACTGGCCAACGCCGGCCGGCTGCAGGACCACTGGCTGCACGACTGCGCGCAGGTGTGCGCGCCGTTCGGCGTGTTGTACCTGCTGCTGGGCATCTTCGTGCTGCTGCCGGGGCGCGGCGAACTGCGCCGCCTGGCCAGCGCCAGCCTCGTCGGCACCGCCGGCGCCTACGCACTGTTCGCGCTGGCGTTCTACCCCGCGTTCGACATGCGCGCGGCCGCGCAGGTCCTGGCGCACGCCGAAGCGCAGGGCCACGCCATCGGCAACCTCGGGATCTACGACGGCCAGTTTGAATTCGCCGGCCGCATGACGCATCCGGTCGAGCGCCTGTACGAAGGACAGATCCTGCAGGACTGGGCCACCCGCCATCCGCATGGCCTCGTGATCGAATACCCCGAGCACTTGGACGCCAACGACCTGCGCTACGCGCGCCTGGTGCAACCCTATCGCGGCGTGTGGCTGGTGCTGTGGAACGCGCCGACATTGGCGATGCTGCGGCGCGGCCAGCAACCGCCGGAACCCGCCACGCCCACTGTGCTGCTACCGACGCCGGGTTACTGGCGCTACGCGCGGGTGGGCGAACCTCCCTGATCGCGGCCCTTCATGACCCGCATCGACACGCTTCGAAACCAGCTGGGCGGGCCCCGCGATGGCGCCTTGCTGCGCTACGCGTTGGGGGCGGCACTACTGGATGCGGGCGCGGCCGCCGAAGCCGCGCAACACCTGCGCGCTGCGCTGGCATTCGATGCCCGCTATTCCGCCGCATGGAAATTGCTGGGCAAGGCCTGTCTGCACGGGGGTGATGCCGAGGGCGCCCGGACGGCGTGGCAGGAGGGCATGGCCATCGCGACCGCCAAGGGAGATATCCAGGCCGCGAAGGAAATGCGGGTGTTCCTTGCGCGATTGGGGTCCACGCACTGAGGCGTGCCGGCGCACCGCCGCCCACGCGCTATCATTCAACGTTGGATTGATCGTTCCGGCATCGTCATGCACCATTTCCGTTTTCCATTCCGCTGGCTGCTGCTTGCCGTGGCGACCGTGCTTTTCAGCGCCTGCACGGTGCACCCGCAATGGCAACTGGACAACATCCAGGGCCACCTGCCCGACCTGAAGTTCCAGCTGACCAACGACCTGGGGCAACCGGTGACCGCCGCCAATTACCACGGCAAGATCGTGCTGCTGTACTTCGGCTACACCCACTGCCCGGACGTCTGCCCGCTGACGCTGGTGCACCTGCACACGGTACTGCAGAAGATGGGCAAGGCCGCCGCCGACGTGCGGGTGCTGTTCGTGACCGTGGACCCGGTGCGCGACACGGTGCCGGTGCTGCACCAGTACGTCACCGCGTTCGATCCGCGCATCGTGGGCCTGACCGGGACCCAGAACGCCATCGCGCAACTGGCCAAGCGCTATCGCGCGTTCTACAAGCCCGAAACCCCGAACGACAAGGCCGGCGACTACGACGTCACCCACAGCTCGGCCATCTATGTGTTCAACCGCGAAGGCCAGGCTCAGGTACTGGCGACGCCGGGTTCGACCAACGATGAGATTTTCCATGACCTCGAGATCCTGGTGAAACAGTCATGACGGCACTACGCCAGCTTGCCCGTACGCTTGCGTGTACCGGCCTGATCGCGGCCAGCGCGGCGGCGACGGCTGCCACGCCAGATGCGCACGTCGAACACGCCTGGATCCGGTGGCTGCCGGCCAATCTGCCGGTGGCGGGCTACGCCACCATCGTCAACGACGGCGACGGTACGTTGCGCCTGGCAAGCGCCAGCAGCCCGGACTACACCAGCGTGATGTTGCACCGCTCGCGGCTGGCGCAAAGCGACAGCACCATGGTGATGGTCGAGCACCTCGACATTCCCGCGCATGCCAACGTGAAGTTGGCGCCGGGCGGCTACCACCTGATGCTGACGCACGCACGGCGGCCGATCCGGCCCGGCGACAAGGTGCCGATCACGCTGAGCTTTGCCGACGGCACGACGCTTCAGGTCGATTTTTCGGTGTTGCCGGCCAATTCATCCGGCCCTGCCGACTGAGCTGCGGCCGTACGCCGCGCGCGCAGCAACTCGCGCTGGCGGCGATTGCGCGGCAGCCGGCCGCGACTGTCCAGGCGCAGCCAGTAGGTGAACGCGACCAGCGCGCCGAGCACGCTCATCATCGAGCTCGGAATCCACAGGATCAGCCCGCCAAGGTGCTGGTCCACCAGCGGCGGCACGCCCGCGAACGCACGCCCGCACAGGCTGTAGATGGGGTACAGGTCGGTCCTGGTGAAGGTGATGAACGCGCCGATCAGGATCTGCGGCAACGCCACCGCCAGCGCCACGAACACACGCACGCCGGGCGACAGGCGTGCGGGTGGCCGCGGGCGATGGTCCAGGATCAGCCACCAGAACAGCATGCCGTCGGCCGCCATGCTGAAATTCATTACGCGGTACAGCCGCCAATCCAGCATCGCGTCGAAGTGCACGGCGGGCCACAGCCACAGGTAGATAAGACCGACGAACAGCAGTGCGGCGACGAACGGGTGCAGCAGCACGTCCAGCAACCGGCGCACCGGCGGCCACGCCAACGCGGGCCGCAGCCAGTGCTTGCGCCACGTTGCCGGCAGGCCGCGGCGCATGGTGGCGCCGGGATACGCCAAGGCGATTAGGAACGGGCCCATGTGGTGCAAGCCCATGTGCTGGATGCGATGGATGAAGAACTCGTGCTCGGCGTAGTAATCCAGCTGGGTGTGCAGGCCAACGTACACGATCAGCAGGCCCAGCCAGAACGCCAGCCGGCGATACCACGGCGCGGTCATCGGCGAACGGCGGGCACCACGCCAGTACAGCCACGCCGCCAATGCAAACACGACGACCACGGTGACCGATGGCTCCCACGGGATCCACCAGTGCAGGAAATCAAGAATTGCGTTCAAGGCAGCATCCATCACGTACGGCGCGCGGCACGCCGTGCGCGCAGCGACAACCGTGTATCACAACACAACCCGGCCCCGCTCGCCAGCCCACGCCCCGGCCTTGCCGGCCGCAAGCTCGGTCAGGAACGCCGGCACCGCGTCCACGTCCAGCGGACGCGCATACAGGAACCCCTGCAGCAGGTCACAGCCGAACTCGCGCAGCATCTGCAGCTGTTCGGCGGTTTCCACGCCCTCGGCCACCACCTGCAGGCCCAGGCTGCGGCCGAGCGCGACGATCGAGCGCACGATCGCGCGATCGCCGGACTCGGTCATCAGGTTGCGCACGAAGGTGCGGTCGATCTTGATCTGGCTGACCGTGAGGTTCTTGAGTGACTCCAGGTTGGAGTAACCGGTACCGAAGTCATCGATCGACACCCTCAATCCGCTGGCGATCAGGCTCTCCAGCATCGGCAGCCCGCCCTTGACGTCCTGCACCAGGTGGCGCTCGGTGATTTCCAGCACCAGGTCGTCGTTGGTCACGCCGTGCCGACCCATCGCCTCGGCCAGCGCCTGCTGGAACATGCCGGCCACGCGCAGCTGCATTCCTGACACGTTGACGGCGACGTAAAACGCCGGCAGCCCGGCGCGCTTCCACGCGGCGATCTGCCGGCAGGCTTCGCCGAGCACCCACGTGCCGATGGATTCAATCAGCCGCGACTCTTCGGCCAGGCCGATGAAAGTATTCGGACCCACCACGCCCATGCCCGGCCGGTTCCAGTACAGCAATGCCTCGAACCCGCGCACCCGGTTGGCCCGTGCATCGACGACCGGCTGGTAGCGCAGCACGAACTGCGAACGCACGAGCGCCGCGCGCAGCGCGGTCTGCATGTCGTGCCGCCAGCTCACCGCCTCACCCATCCAGGGCAGGAAGCGCAGCACGGTGTTGCCGCCCTCGGCCTTGGCCCGGAACAGAGCGGTGTCCGCCTCGCGCACCAGGTTCTCCGCGTCCGCCGCATCGTCGGGAAACACGCTGAAGCCGGCGCTGGCCGCGACGTCCAGCGAGCGCCCCTCGATCTCCACCGATTGGCAGATGCGCTCCAGCAGGCGCCGGGTCATGGCTTCGGCTGCGGCGGCATCGGTGTTGGGCAGCAGCAACAGGAATTCGTCGCCGCCGAACCGGCACAGCACGTCGCCCTCGCGCACGCCTTCGCTCAGGCGCTGGGCCACCGTGCAGATCACGTCGTCGCCGACGCTGTGGCCGGCGGTGTCATTGATCTCCTTGAAGTTGTCAAGGTCGAAAAACGCCACCGCCAATGGTTGCGCGCCGTGCCGCGCGGCCGCCAGCGCCTGCGCAAACTGGCCACGCAGGTGGGTACGGTTGGGCAAGCCCGTCAACGGGTCGAAGTACGCAAGATGGCGGATGCGCGCCTGCGCGTAGCGCAACTCGGCGGTGTCGATGCACACGTGGATGTGGAAAGCCACCTCGCCGGTGGTGTCGCGCACGGCGACCACCGAGCTCTCCAGCACCTTGGCTTCGCCGCTGCGGCGGCGCCAGGTCATCTCGCCACTCCATTTGTCCGTGCTGCGCAGGGCCGCATCGCAGGCGCGCGTTGCCGCCGACGCAACCTGCAGCTCGCGCACCGGCCGACCGACCAGGTCTTCGCGCTGGTAGCCCGTCACGCGCATGAAGGCACTATTGACCGACACGATGCGACGCAGGTCGTCGCTGATGACGATGCCGTCGCTGCCGGCTTCGAACACACTCGCCGCGATCTGCAGCTGGCGCTCGTCGCGCAGGCGCTTGGTGATGTCGGTGTACGAGCCCAGCACCCGCTGGGGCGTGCCATCGCCGGCATACTGCACCACGCTGCGCGCAAGGATCGTCAGGACCCGGCCATCACCGGTGCGCACGTGCATCACCCGCTGCAACTCGTCGGTGCGACGGGCCTGCATGTGTGCGTAGATGCTGTCCCGCGAGTCCGGATAATCCTCGGGCAACACGATGCGCTCGAGGTCCGCAGGGGTGTCCAGGCTGCCCTCCTCGTAGCCGAGCAGCCGGTACAGACGCCTCGAGAAGTCGAAGCGTCGCAGCGCGACGTCGAATTCCCAGGTGCCGTCGTTGGCGCACTCGGCGAGCAGCCGATAACGCTCGCGGCTGGTTCGCAACGCCTCCAGCATGCCGCGTTGCTTGCGCAGCGCCCACGCCGCCAGCGCAATGCTGATCAGCGCGGCCACGATCGCCACCACCAGCAAAACCGTGTTCAAGCGCCGCCAACCTCCTGGCCCGGGCGCCACGCGCCCCGCCAACTTCGCGCCGTCCCCGCGTGCGCCAACGCCAGCTTACCCGATCCGTTCCAGCACATAGCCACCCACGCGCACCACCGGTTCGGTCAACCAGTGGTCGGCCAACAGGAAGCCGAACAGGGCGATCAGGTAGATGATGGAGTAACCGAACGCGGACATCGCGAAACGCTCGTCCGGCGGCCGCATCAGGCGGACCGCGTAATACAGGTAGGCGATGCCCAATACCGCGGCCCCGCCGAGATACAGCATGCCACTCATGCCGGTGAGATACGGCAACAGGCTGACCAGCACCAGCAGCACCGTGTAGAACAAAACCTGCCAGCGCGTGTACTCGACGCCGTACACCACCGGCAACATCGGAATGCACGCGCGCCGGTAATCCTCGCGGCGGAAGATCGCCAGCGCCCAGAAATGTGGCGGCGTCCAGGCGAACACGATCAGCACCAGCAGCAAGCCGTACGCCCAGTCGCTGGGGGCCTGCATCCCCGTCACCGCGGCCCAGCCGAGCAGCGGCGGGATCGCGCCGGCCAGACCGCCGATCACGATGTTCTGCGGCGTCGCCCGCTTCAGGAACGCGGTATAGATCACCGCATAGCCGATCAGTCCGATGAAGGTCAGCAGCGCCGTCAGCCAGTTCACCAGCAGGCCCAGCACCAGCATCGAGGCCACGCCCAGCAGCAGGGCGAACGTCATGACCTGGCGCGTCGTGAGCGTGCCCGTCACCAACGGGCGGTGCGCGGTGCGGGCCATCACGCGGTCGATGCGCTGATCGATCAGCTGGTTCAACGCCGCTGCGGAAGACGACGCCATCCAGATGCCCAGCGTGCCGAATACCAGCGCCCGCCACGGCGGCACGCCGGGCGTGGCCAGCAGCATCCCGATGATCGCGGTGAACACCAGCAACGCGACGATGCGTGGCTTGGTGGCGGCAAGGTATTGGCCTGCGAGGGTGGACATTGCGGTATTTTAGACGGTCCGTTCGAAGCGGCGGTTGTGAAAAGTCAGGGCAGGAAGTCCGTTCTGGTGTTTCATGACCTGGAGACACTTACACCCGTCGGCACTTCCGGCGATGCAGCGACCATGGACGATCGCACAAATTGCGCGCGCGTTCTCGCCAGCAATGCGACGAGCGCGAACAGCAACAGCGCCGCGCCGCCGGTATGCGCCACCGCGATGCCCAGCGGCAGACCCAAGACCACGTTGCTGATGCCCAGCAGCACCTGCGCCAGCACCAGCACCGCAAGCGCCGCCCCATGCCAGCGCATGCCCGCACAGCCGGTACGGTACGCCAGCCACAACACGTAGACGAACACGGCCCCCGCGCCCACGCGATGCACCATCTGGATCGCGGTACGCGCCGCGGCATCCAGGATGCCGCCCTGGAAATCCACGCCGATGCCGCGCCACAGGATGAAGCTCTGGTGGAAATCCATCGCCGGCCACCACTGGCCAAGGCACGTCGGGAAAGCCGAACCGCCAATGCCGCACGCCAACGCCGCGTAGTTGGACGACGTCCAGCCACCCAGGAAAATCTGGCAGGCGAGCAGGACCAATCCGACGATCGCCGCACCGCGCAGAAAACCGGGGTCAGGAAAACCGGGGTCAGAGTGGTGTTTCGAGGCACAGCTCAATGCCCCGGATTCCGTCGGCGAAATACCACTCTGACCCCGGTTTTCCCGGTTTCCTCGGTTTTCCTGCAGCCGCCACGCCACCCACGCCAGCAACCCGAACGTCGCCATGCCGCCCAGCAAATGGCCCGTCACCACGATCGGCTTCAGCAGCCAGGTGACCGTCCACATGCCCAGCAGTGCCTGGAAGCACACGACCGCCAGTGCCAGCAACGCGATGCGTCGCCAGCCCGCGTCACGCCAGAACAGCGCCGTGCCCAGCAACAAGGCTTCGCCGAGCGCGGCAAGCACGCTGGAAGAAACGTAATCCGCACGCATGTACAGCGGTATCGCGATCCCGATCAACACCACTGCGGCCACGCTCAGCGCTAACCGCTGCCGCGCCGACGCCGTCGCGACCAGCGCCTCGGCCAGCACCAGCAGGCCCAGCGTGCCCGCGGCGAACCGGTGGGTTTGCTCGCGCCAGGCCTTGTGGGTTTCCACCGGCCGGTTCGGAAACGCCTGGTCGGCCCTGGCGACCGCAGCCGGCGCGACGGGCCAGGTGATGCGGCCGTAGCAGGTGGGCCAATCGGGGCACGACAGTCCGGCGTTGGACAGGCGCACGAAAGATCCGTACATGATCAGGAAGAACGCCAGCACGCACGCGCCCCACGCCAGCACGCGCAGCGGCAAGCCGGCACCCTCCATCACAGGGCCACCTTCACGGCCTTGGTGAGATCGCCCCGCATCCGCGTAGGCTCGAAACCTGCCGGGTAGACCAGCATGGCCTTGCCACTGGGCGTCACCAGCACCGCGCTGACGCTGTCCGGGGCCTTGGCACGCAGGTCTTCCAGCGCCTGCGAGGACGTGCTTGCGAGCGTCCACACCTTGTCGAAGCCCTCCGCCGCCGCGCCCTGCGGCGGCGCGCCCAAGTACACCAGCCGCAGCTTGTCGGCCTGTTTGTCCAGCGTGATCTGCACGCGATGCACCAGGTCAAGCTGGCGCAGGCAGTTGACCGCGCAGTCGGGACCGGGCAGCGCCACCAGCGTCCATGCAAGGTCGTGGTCCGCGAACGCGAACGGCTGGCCGTCAGCTCGTTGCACCGGCACCGGGGCGAGGTTGCGTTCGGGCTGGATGCGGTCGCCGTAGCTGTGTGTGGAGGGCGACCAGCCCGACAGCATCATCACGGCGGCCAGGATCATCGACGCCGCGAAAATCGCGACGATCAGCAGCAGTTGCAGGCGGCGCCGGTTGCGCAAATCCATCGTGGCTATTCCTGTTCTTGGTCCGGGGTGTCATCGCGCTTTACGTGATGCAGCACGAAAAACATCACGATCGCGGCCAGCGCGAAACTGAACCACTGCAAGGCATACGCGCGGTGCCGCGCGGGCGGCATCACGTTGGCTGTCCAGCTGCGGATGTAGGCACTGTGCGGATCGGGGTCGGTCAACAATACATGTGGATAGACCTGCGTGTGCAGGTCGGTTGCGATCTCGGGTACGTCGATGAAGGTGACCAGCTTGGGCCAGGTTTTCTCGCGCGGCAGGGGGTTGCCACCCAGTTTCAAGCCGGGCAGCGGTGGCGGCGCGTAGATGCCGGTCAGGGTCACGGCGCCCTGCGGTATGGGCGGCAAATCCGGCACCTGGGTGGTATCGCCCCCCATCTTGGCAAGAAAGCCAAGGTTGACCAGCAGCGTGCGCGCGGAATCCGCCGGCGCGAATGGCACGAACACCATCACGCCCAGCCGGCCCGAACGCATCTGGTCGTCCAGCAGGTACAAGCGGCTGGCGTCGAGCACGCCGGAAACCTCGACGTGCGGATACGCATCGCGTTGCCGTTCGGCAGTCGCGGCCGCGAGGCTTTCCATGGGTGCGCTGGCGGCACGGTCGAAATGGGACAGCACGGTTTCCTTGTAGGCCGCCCGATCGAGTTGCCACACGCCCAGTGCGCAGAACACCGCCACGCCGACGAGCGTCAGCAATACCGCGAACACGCTGGGGCGGCGCAGGCACATCACGCCGTCGCCGCCAGCCGGTGCGGCAACGCTATACTCGACGTTTCCGCCATCGATCCCACCATGTCATTCGCCGCCCTGTACAAGGCTGTTCTGGTCATCGTGTTTTTGCTGGTGATCTTCGAGCTGGGCCAGGCGTTGTATTTCATGATGAGGGACCGCAGCGGCAGCAAACGCGCGGCCTGGGCCCTGACCCGCCGCGTGGCGCTGTCCATCCTGCTGGTCGTGCTGATCGTGATCGGCATCAAGACCGGCCTCCTGCATCCGCACGGCGTGTACGTGCGCTGAGCGCTTCCGGCGCATGACATGACGGGGTCACAATCCCTGAAGCTCCGTCGCGAGCGACGGTAGACTGCGGGTCGCCGGGGCGCAACCAGCGGAACGTACACGTCAATACGTGGGCATGGCGGGCACCGCCACCACGCGAACCGCAGTTCAAACCGGCAGGACCGCCGGTTTGAACGCACCAAGCGGCCCGAGGGGCGAGCCACGTGGATGTGGCGGGTGACGCAGCAGTTGCTCAGGGTTCTAGAGGATGTACACGAACAGGAACAGGCAGCACCACACCACGTCGACGAAATGCCAGTACCACGACACCGCCTCGAAACCGAAGCTGTGGTCGCGGCTGAAGTGCCCACGCATGCAGCGCAGCCAGATCACGATCAGCATGATGGTGCCGATGGTGACGTGCAGGCCGTGGAAGCCCGTCAGGATGTAGAACGTCGCACCGTAGATGCCGCTGTGCAGCGTCATGTTGAGGTGCACGTACGATTCCCAGTACTCGTGCGCCTGGAACCCGAGGAAGATCACGCCCAGCAGGATGGTCAGGCCCAGGAAGCCGATCAGGCGCTTGCGCTTGCCCGCCAGCAACGCGTGGTGCGCGATGGTGATGGTCACACTGGACGACAACAGCAGCAGGGTGTTGATCAGCGGGATGCCCCACGGCGAGGTGGCGGTGAACGCGCCGCCCACCGCCTGCGGGCCGTTGGTCGGCCACGCCGCGGAGAAGCCCTGCCAGATGTAGCCGTTGGTAATGATGCCCTTGTCGCCGGCACCGCCCAGCCACGGCACCACCAGCGTGCGGATGTAGAACAGGCCGCCGAAGAATGCCGCGAAGAAGAAGATTTCCGACATGATGAACCACATCATGCCGAGGCGGAACGAACTGTCGGCCTGGTTGTTGAAGGTGCCCTTCAGCGACTCGCCAATGACGTTGCCGAACCAGCCGAACATCATGCCGATGACGGTCAGCGCGCCGATCGTCAGGATGATCTGCCCCGCGGGCTCGTGCCCGTTCAGCCAATTGGCCGCCCCGACCATGCACAGGAACATGCCGATGACCGCGACGAATGGCCAGCGGCTCTTGTGCGGGACGTAATAGACGTTGGCGTCGATTGGGCTCATGTCAGGCTTCCGATAGGTGACTGGTACAACGGGGCAAACTTATCAGCGCGGGGGAACCCAGTTCGGGATTCCGGTGAAGTGACCCTGCACCAGGGCGGCAATGAAAAATGCGATGGCGATGGCCGCAACGATCCAGGCGGTACGACGCGCGGCCGCCTTGCGGCGACCCGACTCGCGCATCGCCTCGTCAACCGGCGGCTTGGGTTGGCCGTCGTCCTTGCGCAACGTCATCAGCACGGCACTCAATGGGTCAGGGTGCCGTGTGCAAGCTGGCTGTCATCGATCGCCGGCGGCTCGGTGAAGCTGTGGTGCGGTGCCGGCGACGGTAGCGTCCACTCCAGGCCGTAGGCGTGCTCCCAAACCCTGGACGTGGCCTTCTGCTTGGAGAAGAACACGCAATGGATCACCACACCGACGAAGATCAGTTGGGTCGCGCCAAACCAGAAGCCGCCGATCGAGGACACCATGTTCCAGTCCGCAAATGCGACGTTGTAGTCGGGGATGCGGCGCGGCATGCCGGCGAAGCCGAGGAACTGCTGCGGGAAGAACAGCACGTTCACCGAGATCACGCTGGACCAGAAATGCAGCTTGCCCCAGAAGCTGGAATACATGTGGCCCGACCACTTGGGCAACCAGTAGTACACCGCGCCAATGATCGAGAACAGCGCGCCGCCCACCAGCACGTAGTGGAAGTGCGCCACGATGAAGTAGGTGCCGTAGTACTGGAAGTCGGCCGGCACCAACGCCATCATCACGCCGGAGAAGCCGCCGATCGAGAACAGCACGATGAAGCCGATCGCCCACAGCATCGGCGTCTCGAAGCTGAGCGAGCCCTTCCACATCGTGGCCACCCAGTTGAAGATCTTCACGCCGGTCGGCACCGCGATCAGCATCGTCGCGTACATGAAGAACACCTCGCCGCCCAGCGGCAGACCGACCGTGAACATGTGGTGCGACCACACCAGAAACGACAGGAACGCGATGCAGGCGATCGCGAACACCATCGCCTTGTAGCCGAACAGCGGCTTGCGCGAAAACACCGGCACGATCTCCGAGACGATCCCGAAGGCCGGCAGGATCATGATGTAGACCTCGGGGTGGCCAAAGAACCAGAACACGTGCTGGTACATCACCGGGTCGCCGCCAGCGGCCGCGTTGAAGAAGTTGGTGCCAAAGAAACGATCGAACAGCACCATCGTGACGGCACCGGACAGCACCGGCATCACCGCAATCACCAGGAACGAGGTGATCAGCCACGACCAGCAGAACATCGGCATCTTCAGCAGATCCATGCCCGGCGCGCGCATGTTCAGCACGGTCGCGATGATGTTGATCGAACCCAGCACCGAGCTGATGCCCAGAAGGTGGATCGAGAAGATCAGGAACGCGATGGACTCACCGCCCTGCAGCACCAGCGGCGGGTACATCGTCCAACCCGCGGCCGGTGCGCCGCCGGGCATGAAGAACGTCGAGAGCATCAGGATGAAGGCGAACGGCAGCAGCCAGAACGACAGGTTGTTGAGCCGCGGCAGCGCCATGTCCGGGGCGCCGATCTGCATCGGGATCATCCAGTTGGCCAGGCCCACGAACGACGGCATGATCACGCCGAAGATCATGATCAGGCCGTGCATCGAGGTCAGTTCGTTGAAGAAGTAGGGCTGCATCAGCTGCATGCCCGGCTCGAACAGCTCGGCGCGGATCAGCATCGCAAAGCTGCCGCCCACGAACAGCATCAGGAATGAGAACGACAGGTACAGCGTGCCGATGTCCTTGTGGTTGGTGGACATGAACCAGCGCTCGAAGAAGCTCTGGTGGTGTTCTCCGTAGTGAACGGCTTGCGCTGTGCTGGACATGATGTGAATCCTCTGGAATGCCTGCTGCTACACGAACCTGTTACTGCTGACCATCAACCCTTCGCCGGGACCGGCTGCGGCGGCGTCACCTCGGCGGTGCGCGCAGCCTTGTCGAGCGTGGCCTTGCTTTGCTGCGCGGCCAGCCACGCGTTGAACTGGTCCTTCGGCAACACCTTGACCACGATCGGCATGGCGCTGTGGTCCTGCCCGCACAACACGTAGCACTGGCCACGATAAATACCGGGCTTGTCCACCTTGGCCCACGCATCGTTCATGATGCCGGGGATGGCGTCGCGCTTGGCCGCGAAATCGGGCACCCACCAGCCATGGATCACGTCGTCGGCGGTGATCAGGAAGCGCACCTTCACGCCGGCCGGGATCACCAGCGGCTCAGTCACGTTGAGCAGGTAATCGTGCTCGCCGGTCTGCTTGTCCACCACGCTCCACGGGCTGACGCCGGAATCGAGTTGGCGCGCGGTGTTGCTGTCCCACGCCAAGCGCGACCACACGGTCGGCACCTTGGTGACGGGCTTGCCGTCGTAGCTGATGTAGTCGTAGCGCCACAACCACTGGTAGCCGGTGACCTTCACGGTCATCTGCGAGTCGGTGGCGTTGTACATGTCGCGTGTCAGGATCGTGGCGGGCGCCGCAAGTCCGGCCAGGATCAGCACCGGCAAGGCTGTCCACGCGATTTCGAGGACGCGGTTCTCGTGCCAGGTGCCTGCCACCGCGCCCTTGGACCTGCGAAAGCGCACGATCGCGATGAACATGGCGCCATACACCACGATGGCGAGGCCCACGCACACCCACAGCGCGGCCATGTGCAAGTCCCAGATCTGGTGCGACACCTTGGTCACACCTTGCGGCAGGTTCATCTGCCACGGAACCGGGTTGGCGGCGGCGGCCATCGATACCAGCAGAGCCCCGAGGGCGATGCCCGTCCCCACGATCCGCCGTTTGCTGTTGCTGGAACTCATCGTCATCGCACCCCGGATAGTGTCTTTCAATTCTCGCGCCAGCCACTGCGGCCAGCCAACAAGGTCTTCAACCACCGCGACAGCTGCATCCTTTCATCGTCGCCGAGGCACGCACCCACTTCCTGTTCATGCCCGTGCGCGGCCAGTACCACGTGCCGGTGCCCGTCGCGGCGTTCGCGCACGTGCACCCGCGTCCATGCCACCGGAAACGTGCTGGCGACACGCCCCTGCGCGGGCAGCTGCTCGATCCGGACCTGGTCCGTATCCAGCGTGATGCGTTCCCTGCGATCGCCGCTGCGCCACACCAGCCACAACGCGATCGCCAGCACCGGCACCTCGATCAACGCGAACAGCGGCGCAAACACGTCGCCCCCCCACGCCGCCAGGCCCGCCACCACCAATGCCGCGAGGCACAACTCCCACGTCAACCGGCGCATCTGCTCGCGGCTGAGCGCACGGTTGGGCGCCAGCACCAGCGTCACCTGCCCGGTTTCGGCAGCCACCGGAAGACGTGTGATCATGAACATTCACGGTACCGCAATTGGCGAATCATACGGGCACGCAGCCGACGCAGCAAGATTAGCCCTTCACCGCAAGCCACCCCTGTCGTTCGTCATTGGCGCAAAAACCCACGCGAAGTACAATGGGCGGTCCTGTTGCGAGTCATCACGGATGACTGAAATCCTCACTCCCGAGTTGCCCCCGCCGCCGGGCGCCGCGTGGGCACGCATCACCGCGGCGTGGAGCACCGACGAATCCGAAGTCGTCGCGGCACGCCTGGCCGAAGCCAGCCTGCCGGCCAAGGAAAGCGAAGCCATCGAGGCCCAGGCCGCAGCACTGGTTTCGCGGGTGCGCGCCCGCAGCCGCGACGCCAGCGCGGTCGAATCCTTCATGCGCCAGTACGACCTGTCCAGCGAGGAAGGCGTGCTGCTGATGTGCGTGGCCGAGGCGCTGCTGCGCATTCCCGACCGCCTCACCGCCGACAAGCTGATCCGCGACAAGCTGGGCGAGGCGGACTGGAAAAAACACCTCGGCGGCAGCGATTCCCTTTTCGTCAACGCGTCCACCTGGGGCCTGATGCTGACCGGGCACCTGGTCAGCTTGAGTGCGCCCACCCGCGCGGACGCCGCCAACGCCTTCAAGCGTCTCATCGCGCGTGCCGGCGAACCCGTGATCCGCCTCGCGGTACGCCAGGCCATGCGCATCATGGGCCACCAGTTCGTGATGGGCCGCACCATCGAGGAAGCGCTGGACCGTTCGGCCAAGGGCGACAACGCAAACTACCGCTATTCCTACGACATGCTGGGCGAAGCCGCGTTCACCGCGCGCGACGCCGCGCGTTACAAGCAGGCCTACCACGACGCGATCCTTGCGCTGGGCGCGCGCGGACCCTTCGCCAGCGTGATCGAGGCGCCCTCGATTTCGGTCAAGCTGTCGGCGCTGCACCCGCGCTACGAAGCCGCCAAGCGCGCCCGTGTGCACGCGGAACTGACGCCGGTGGTGCTGGAACTGGCGCAACTGGCGAAGGCCCAGGGCATCGCGCTGACCATCGACGCCGAGGAAGCCGACCGGCTGGAGCTGTCGCTGGAAGTAATGGAAGCGGTATTCACGCATCCGTCGCTGGAAGGCTGGGACGGTTTCGGCCTGGCGGTGCAGGCGTATTCCAAGCGCACGCCGTACGTCATCGAGTGGCTCATCGAAACCGCCAAGGCAGCCAAGCGCCGCTGGTGCACGCGGCTGGTCAAGGGCGCGTACTGGGATTCCGAAATCAAGCGCGCGCAGGAAGCCGGGCTTTCCGGCTACCCGGTGTTCACGCGCAAGCCCAACACCGACGTCTCGTATCTGGCCAACGCCAGGCGCCTCCTGGACGCTGGTCCCGACGTGATCTACCCGCAGTTCGCAACCCACAATGCGCACACCATCGCGGCCATCCACCACCTTGCGAACGGACGTCCGTTCGAGTTCCAGCGCCTGCACGGCATGGGCACCGACCTGTACGCCGAAGTGATCGGCCCCGACCACTGGAACGTGCCGTGCCGGGTGTACGCGCCCTGCGGCAGCCACGAAGACCTGCTGCCGTACCTGGTGCGGCGCCTGTTGGAGAACGGCGCCAACACCAGCTTTGTCAACCGTATCAGCGACGAGAAACTGCCGATCAACGAGCTGGTGGCCGACCCTTGCGCCGAGGTACGCGCGTTCGGCGCCACGCACGCTGGCCGCTACCAGCACCCACGCATTCCACTGCCGATCGACGTGTACCGTTCCATCAGGAAAAATTCCATGGGTGTCAATCTTGCCAACGACGATGAACTGAAATCCCTGGCCGCGGCGGTCAACGCCCAGCGCGGCCCGTGGCACGCCGAACCGCTGGTGCCCGGCGCGCAGACGGCCGAGGCCGCGCGCGACGTCACCAGCCCGGCCGACCGCCGGGTCGTGGTCGGCCAGTCGAAGAACGCCGATGAGGCGACCATCCTGCGTGCCCTCGACAACGCCGTCGCCGCGCAGCCTGCGTGGGACGACACGCCCGCCGATGCGCGCGCGACGATCCTGGAACGCGCCGCCGACCTGCTGGAGCGCAACCGCGGCGAGCTGATCGCGCTGTGCGTGCGCGAGGCGGGCAAAACCATCCCCGCCGCCATCGGCGAAGTGCGCGAAGCCGCGGACATGTGCCGCTACTACGCGTCGATGGCGCGCAAGCTGTTTGGCCAGCCCGAGGACCTGCCCGGCCCCACCGGCGAATCCAACCAGCTGTACCTGCGCGGGCGCGGCGTGTTCATGTGCATTTCGCCGTGGAACTTCCCGCTGGCGATTTTCACGGGGCAAGTCGCCGCAGGACTCGCCGCCGGCAACAGCGTGATCTGCAAACCCGCCGAACCCACGACCCTCATTGGCTACGCGGCGGTCAAGCTGCTGCACCAGGCCGGCGTCCCCGAAAAAGTGCTGCAGTACGTACCGTGCCGCGGTTCGGTGATCGGCAAGACGCTGCTGACGCGGCCGGAAATCGCAGGCGTGTGCTTCACCGGTTCCACCGAAACCGCGTGGACCATCAACCGCACGCTGGCCGCCCGCAATTCGCCTATCGCCGCCCTGATCGCGGAAACCGGCGGCCAGAACGCGCTGATCGCCGATTCGTCCGCGCTGCCGGAACAACTGGTGAAGGACGTGATGACCAGCGCCTTCGATTCCGCCGGGCAGCGCTGCTCCGCCGCGCGCGTGTTGTTCGTGCAGGAAGACATCGCCGACCACGTGATCGAGATGCTGAAGGGCGCGATGGACGAACTGCAGGTTGGCGATCCGGCGCTGCTTTCCACCGACGTCGGCCCGGTGATCGACCAGCCCTCCTGCGCCGCGCTGGAAGAACACGCCGAAGTGATGCGCGGCTCGGCCAAGTTGATCAACATGGCCAAGCTGCCGGAAGGTGCCGAACACGGCACCTACTTCGCGCCGCGCGCGTATGAAATCCCGTCGATCAAGCTGCTGACGCACGAAGTGTTCGGCCCCGCGTTGCACGTGGTGCGCTGGAAGGCCGACGAGCTGGACCAGGTGATCGACGCCATCAACGCCACCGGCTTCGGCTTGACGCTGGGCATCCACAGCCGCATCGACGAAACGGTGGAACACATCCGCCAGCGCGCCAAGGTCGGCAACACCTACGTCAACCGCAACCAGATCGGCGCGGTGGTCGGCGGGCAGCCGTTCGGCGGCGAAAATCTTTCCGGCACGGGCCCAAAGGCCGGCGGTCCGCACTATTTGTTGCGCTTTGCGACCGAACGCACCTTCACCGTCAACACCACCGCGGCCGGCGGCAATGCGTCGTTGTTGACGCTGCAGGACTGAACGCGGCCCGACCAAAACCTGAATCGTGGAGCGCACCGCGGTTGAAGCCGCGACGCGCCGCCCGCTACGGTTGCAACGCGGTGTCACCCGGCATCGTTCATCCGTATCTGGAGGCCATCCCATGAATCCACGCATCCACCGCATCGCCGCCGCCGTGGCCATTGCGCTTGGCGCCGCCGCACTGGCGCCCGCCACATTCGCCCAAACCCAGCCACCCACGCAGGCGCAGCAGCAGCCGACGCAGGCACAGGCTCCGGCCCAGAACGCGCAGGCCGCCCCGGCTCCTGCCGACGCCGGCCCGGCGCCAACCGATACCGAGCTGCAGCAGTTTGCACAGGCCGCGCGCGACGTGGAGACCATCAAGCAGACCGCGCAGCCCGAAATGGCCAAGGCGAAAACCCCGGATGCCCGCACCCAGATCCAGCAATCCGCCGAAAAGAAGATGGAAGCCGCGGTGCGCAGCCACAGCCTGTCGATCCAGCGCTACCAGCAAATCGCCATGGTCGCCCAGACCGACAGCAACGTCCGCGCCAAGCTCATGAAGCTGCTGCAGGCGCCGCCCGCGTCATCGTGACCGTGACGCGTTGATGGTGGCGCCGGTCAGACCGACCGGGTCGCCACCACCGGCGGTACGGCCGCCGCGCGCAATGCGGGGCCGAGTACCGCCAGTTGCCCAACCAGCCACAACGCGACCGCGCCGATCGGCAGGTACGACAACGGCAGGCGCGGCAATTCGTAATGCATCATCAACCACAGGCTCAACCCGTAGGCCAAGACCATCCCGATCACGATGCCGAAGGTCACGATCAGGAAATTCTCGGTCTGGAAGTAATGCACGATGTCGGTGCGCGTCGCACCCAACGCGCGGCGGATGCCGATCTGCTTGCGGCGTTGTGCGACCCAGAAACTGGCGAGCCCCGCGATGCCTAGTCCGGTGACCAGCAGCAGCGCCACGATCACGCTGATCAGGATGCCCGCCATCGCGTGGTCATCCTTGAAATAATCACTGCGGATCTGGTCGTACGTGCGCGTGTGCGTGATCACGCGTGCCGGGTCCGCGCGCTTCAGCGCCGCGACCGCCGCGGCGAGCACGCGCTGCCGATCCTGCGACCGGGTGCGAAGCAAGTAACTCTGGTCCTTGTCCGCGCCCATGTGCAGTGGAACGATCATCGAATATTGCGCGGTGGCCGTGTTGTAGGCATTCGCACGTGCCAGCGTCGCCACCACGCCGACCACGCGGAAGCTCGCCTTGGGTGCCAGCCAGATCAACTTGCCCAAGGGACTTTGCTGCGGCCACAGTCGCTCGGCCAATGTGCTGCTGATGATGGTCGGCATCGGAAAGCCCTTGCCGCTCCCGTTGGCCAGGGATTTCAGTATCGCGTCCGCGTTGACGTAGTCGTCGGAGGCGAAATCCCGGCCCGAAACGAGATGGAGGCCGAGCGTCGGCAGCAAGTTCCCTCCGAAGTATGTCGCCGCATTCAGCGTGCGATGCGGTTGCGTCGGCGAAAGCATCACGCCGCCGTTAGACGAATACCCGCTAAACGGCAGCTGGTTGGTCATGCCGACTGCTCGCACACCCGGAATTTGTCGCAACGCCGCCACGTCCTCCTGGGCGCGTGCATAGCGGTCGCTGGGTGGCGCGATCGGCGCTTGCTGGATCTGCACCAGTTCGTGTTCGGCGATGCCGCTGGGCATCTCCATGTGCTGCATTCGCTGAACGATCAGGAATACGCCGTTGCAGACGATCGCGCAGCTCAGCGCGATCTCCAGCACCAGCAGCCAGATGATCATCTTGTGCCGGCGCAGCGTGGCGAGGATGGGCAGGATGTCCATGTCAGTTGCTCTTGAGTTGCAATGCCGGCGCAACTTTGCTGGCCCGCCAGGCGGGCAATATCCCAGCCAGCAGGCTGGCGCCGATTGCGAGCGCGAAGGTGGCCAGCAGCATCACCGGGTCGAGGTGCGCCAACGCCGCGTAATCCGACGAACGGTGTCGAACCAGCCATAGCCCGAGCAACGCCAGCAGCAGCCCGCCGACGCCACCAGCCAGCCCGACCACAGCCGATTCGGTCAGCAACTGCGCGAACAACGCGCGTTTGGAAGCACCCAACGCGCGCCGCACGCTGAGCTCACCCGAACGGCGCAGGAACTTCGCCAGCATCAGGCCGACGGTGTTGACCAGGCACACCAGCAGGAAGCCGAGTGCTAGCCACGCCTGCAGGCGTACATCGCTCGGCACCACGCCGTTGTAATCCAGCCACTGCATCAGGTTATCGAGACGCACGTTGGGCGAACGTTCGAAACGACCGAGTGCCTTCTGCTCTTCCGAGTAATGGACAAGATATTGCGTGTACGCAGCGGCCTTGGCCGGCGTGTCCAATTCCACCCAGTACTGCAGCCACACGCAGGTCGCCGACGGATAGATACCACCCGCGCCGCCGGTGCCATTGCCCCAGCAATCATTGGAGCCGTTGTGGTCATAGTGCAGCTCAAGCGCGGTCTGCAGCGGAATGAATACCTCGTCGTAGTAGTTGTACGAGCCCGTGGTGAGATCGTAGAAGTGCGGATTGGGGCGCCAACTGTCGAGCACGCCGACGATGCGGAAAGTGGAGCCGCCGACGCGCAGCGTGCGACCCGTGCTGTCGGCGCCCTTGAACAGCTTTTCATCGAGCTTGCGGGTGATCACCACGTCGCGCGCGTGCGCTTCGTCGTCAGCGCCGGTCCAGCCGTGGCCGTACAGGAACGGCGCCTCGAACATCGCGAAGAAATCCGCAGTGGTGTAGCGCGCTTCCACGTAGAATGGATCGAGCGATGAGGAATCCGGGTGGATGGGCACCGCGCCGCCCGTCATCAACGCCTGCCGATCCGCGCGCCTGGCCCGCAGCAGGTTCATGCCGTCGATCAGGGTGACCTGCAGCGGCGGCATTGTGCCGGGCATCATGCCGCTCGCGTCCTGTGGATCGATCTGCGGGTAATACAACGCGCTGCTCCGCCCGGGCAGCGGGTCGCCCGAGAGCACATGCAGCACGGTGAACGTGGTCATGCACGCCCCGATGCCGACCGCGATCGCCAGCACCATCAGCGCCGTGAGCACCTTGTTGCGCTTCAGGCTGCGCAGCGCGAGATCGAGGTAGTAGCCGAACATTTCATTCGCTCCGATTCAGCGCCTTCCCTTTCGCATGCGAAGGGGAATTGAGGGGGATGGCTCTTGTCGCATGACAACATCCCCCCGGGCGCATTCGCGCCGCCCCCTTCCTTCGGAAGGGGGACATTACACGCTCCGCGTGGCTTCCACCGGCGACACCCGCGACGCACGACGCGCAGGCGCGAATACCGCGCCTTGCCCCAGCAACAGCAGCGCAACCACGCCGGCCAGCACGTAGAGCAACGGCATTCGGTCCATTGCCAATTGCTGCATCATCCAGAGATTCAAGCCGACTGCGAGGACCGCGCCCAGCGCCACACCGGCGCCCGCGATCAGCAGGTTCTCGGTCTGGAAGTAACGCAGGATGTCGCGCCGGGTCGCGCCCAGCGCACGGCGGATGCCGATCTGCTTGCGTCGCTGGCCGACCCAGAAACTGGTAAGCCCGATGATTCCCGCGCCCGTGATCACCAGCAGCACCGCGCAGATGATACCCATCAGGATCGCGGTGCCGCGGTCGCTGTCGTAGGCCCGATGGCGGATTTCGGCGAAGCTGAGCACGCCGTCCTTGGGATCGATGATGCGCAGCCGGCTCTGCGCATACAACGCCTTGGGCGCTTCGTGCATCGCGGCCGCCAGTTCACCGGGCTTGGCGCGCACGATGTAAAAAGTGCCAAACGAGCTGTCCATGCGTCGCGGCCATATCAGCGCCTGATAAGCGTAATCGCGTGACCACGTATCGACCTCCGCACGCTGCATGCGCGCGACGATGCCAATGATGGTGGTCGGCGTCGCACTCATCGCGTAGAACGACTTGCCCAGCGCCGAGCCGTCTGGGTACAACTTGTCGGCCAGCGCCTTGGTCACGATCACCACCGGGGGTGTCGAGGAGTCTCGCGGCTTCATTGGCGCAATCTCGTCGGCGCGGAAATTGCGCCCGGCGATCAGCTTCACGCCCAGCGTGTCGATGAAGTGCTGATCGCCGAAATACACCGAAGCATCGGTGGTTTTCTGCACCTGGTCGGGTTTCATCATGATGAGATCGTCCCAGCCGCCGCCGAGCAGCGGATACGCATTGGAGGCCGTTGCATCACGCACCGCGGGCAGTTGCCGGAGCGCGGCGAGATCGGCCTGCATCTGCGCGTCGATCTGTTCCCCGGACGACTGATCCGCCCATTGGTTGACAATCACGAACAGGTTGGCCTCGTCGACGCCGGTGGGTTCGGAAAGGTGCGCGACGCGCTGGTGGATGATGAACAACGCGTTGCACACGATCGCCAGGGTCAGCGCGATCTGCAGCGCGATCAGCACGGTGCCGGCCTTGTGATGGCGAAGCGCGGCGACGATGGGTTGGATTTGCATGGTCGTTCGCCCTCAGTTCGATCGCAGGTGCCACGCCGGCTGCACGTGCGCCGCGCGCCAGGAGGGATAGAACGCCGCGATCACGGTGGCCGAGATCGCAACCGCCAGCGTCAACGCCACCAGCGACAGATCCACGTGCGCCAGTCGCGCGATCTCGGGACGGAACAACAAGCCCACGCCCGACACACCCGCGGCGGTCAGCAGCAATCCCAGCAAACCGCCGGCAAGCCCCACCGTGCCGGCTTCGATCAGGAATTGCATGTAGATCTCGCGTCGCGATGCGCCCAGCGCGCGGCGCACGCCGATCTCGCCGGCGCGACGCATGAACTTCGCGAGCAGCAATCCGACCGTGTTGACCAGGCAGATCAGGAAGAAACCCAGCGACACCATCAGCGAAATGCGGCTCTCGGGCGGCACCACGTGCATGTAGGTCATCCACCGCATCACGTCGCGCAGGCGCACGTTGGGCGCCCAGTTGAACCGGCCGGCGCGTTGCTGGTCGGCGGAATAGCCTTCCAGGAAATTGCGGTAACGCGCGACGCCGGCCGCGTTGTCCAGTTCCACCCACGGCGTGACCCACACGCAATTGCTGCGCAGCCAGCTATCCCAACCGTTCATGGATATCTTTCCGCGACAACTGTTGTTGCCGTTGGTCGGGATCTGTAAATCCAGCGCGCGGGTGAACGGCAGGTAGAAATCCGCGGGCTCCTCGAACCCGCTGCTGCCGAACAGGTCGTAGAAGCGTGGCACGGGATTCCAGCGTCGGGTGACGCCCACGATGCGGTACTGGTGACCGCCCAGCGTGACCTCGCGCCCCACGCTGTTGACACCACCGAACAATTTCTGGTTGAACTCCTCGCTCAGCACCACCAGCGCGGCACGACCATCGTCCTGCTTCGCGTTCCAGCCGTTGCCGTACCGGAACGGCACCTCGAACATCGGGAAGAAGTCGCCATATACCGCGTAGCCGCTTGCACTGATCGGCAGACTGCGGTTGCCACTCGGCATGACCGACAACTGCACCGGATAAATCAGAGTTTGCCGCTTTGCCGCGTGCGCGTGCATCAGCGCCATCGCGTCGGTGTAGTCCAGTGCCTGCGGTGGCTCGCCATCGCCATTGAAGCTCTGCTGCGGCCCCCAACTGTCGATCTGCGGCGTGAACAACTGCGCGGACTTGTCCGGAATCGGATTGCCCGATACCGCGCGGAAAACCGAATACGTGATCATCGACGCGGCCACGCCGAAACCGATCGCCACCACCATCAGCGCGGTGAGCGCGGGGTTGCGCTTCAGGCTGCGCAGTGCAAGGTCCAGGTAGTAAGCAAGCATCCCGCCTCCTTGAAGCTGTCGCCCGCCAACGTCCAGGTCGGACACGGGCCTTCATGCAAGGTGCAGGCTGCATTCGCCATGCCACACGGGGATCCGCGATGGCTGCCAGAAAAATCAATGGACTACGCGCGCGCGCCGAATTCCATGAGTGTCCGCGGACAGCTTGCGGACGACCTCCGGACACCCGCACGGCGGGCGTCGGGCCGCGGCGACTTCGCACTTCCCCGGCAAACGAAAACCCCGCCGTTGCGGCGGGGTTTCGTGTTGTGAAGTAGACTCAGCGACGTCAGAACTTGTATTGCATCGAAATACCGAACAGGTCGCCGGAATTGTCGAAGCTGCCGACGAGGCGGTCGCCGGTGGCGCTGATGTCGTTGACGTCGCCGTTGTTGACGAACAGGTGGGTATAGCCGATGTTGAAACTCAGGTTCTGGCTGGGGTTGTAGCCCGCGCCCACCGAAATCCACTTGCGCCCGGAGTCCGGAATGCGCGGGTCGCGCGAAAAGTCCTGGGTGGGCGTCTGGTCGTAGGCCAGGCCGCCGCGCAGCGTCCACGTATCACTCAGCTTGTAGTCCATGCCGACCGAACCGAACCAGGTGTTCTTCCAGCCGTAGTACTGGTTGATGTCGGGCTGCGCCGGATTGGCGAAGTCGATGGCCAGGTGGCTGAATGAGCTCCAACCCGTCCAAGACAACTCCGCGCCGAAGGACACCGGGCCGAGCGTCTTGTGCCAGTAACTCAACGAAGCGGTGGCAGGGGTGGCGAACTGGCCGCTGCCCGTGGTGTTCTGGAACAACGGCGGGACACCGGGCTGCGAGAGTACGAACTGCACGCTGGCCGGCACCGTGAAGTAGGCCTGGCCGGTGAAATTGTGGTTGATCTTGGCGTGGTAGGAAAGCGCCAGGGTGTCCTGCGTGGTCGGCTTCCACTCCGCACCCAGCGCCCAGCCCCACTTCCAGTTGTCACCGCGGATGCGCACCGCGCCGTCCGCCGATTGCGGCAGGAAAGTCGGCGCAAGCCCGAACCCAACGGGCGGAGGCGCCGCCATCACCGCGCCGAGGTTGATGGCGTTGCCGAGGTCGATGGTGGTCTTCTGCGCGATCACCGAAAAACCAACCGAAAACTGCGGGTTGACCGCCCACGCGATCGAACCGGTGAAGTCCATCGACTTCACGCTGGTCTTCAGGGCTTGGTAGCGGCCCATCCAGCCGGCGTTGTACTCGGTGGCCAGCCCGAACGGCGCATTCACGCCAAAGCCCAGCCGCCAGTTCTGTCCAATCGGCGCGATGAAACTGATCGCCGGCACGCCGTGCACGCCGCCGCCGTTGCCGCCGTCACCACCGGAAAGGGGACGCCCGAGCGCGTCGGTACCGCTGCCATGGAACTGCGTGCTGACGTTGATGGCGGTGGCGTCCACCTGCACCGCATAGGTGTCGAAATCCACCATGCCGGCCGGGTTGTTGATCACCACCGACGCGTCGTTGCCGGCAGCCTCGCGGCCCGCATAGGCGCGGCCCATGGCCTGCACGGTGTTTTCGCTGATCTGGAAGCCGGATGCGGATGCAACCGGGCTGACCAGCGCACCGGTCACCGCAACACTCAGCGCGGCCAGCGCAAAGCCTGCCAGTTTGGGCGCGGTCATCGGATGTTTGTTCATGGATGGATCTCCAGTCGAATGATCTTTCGCGGCAAAGGCCGAAAGCTTCCGGGTTTCGGGCACGAGCTTCCAGCACGTAACGGGTATTTCATACGTTTGTATGAATTTTGTTATGCCGACTATCGCACCCCGGCCCGGCCGGTGCAAGTACACGGATCAAGCCCAACATCCGCCCAATGTTGTAGCTCGTACATCCGGGTTCCTTATACTGGGCCGTCCGCCGCCCGAGTGCCCTCATGTCGCCAGCCAAGTCCCGTCGCCGGCCACCGCTGTCCCGAACCCTGCCGTGCTTCCTGCCTTCGCTGATCGCGGTGTTCCTCGCGATCTGGATTCCACCCGCCTGGGAACGCTATTCCCTGCTGCTGTTGCTGATCGGCGCCTCGCTGTCGATGGCCGCGGTCTGCCACGCAATCGGGTTCGGTTGCGGAGGCACCTTCACGCGTACTGCGCTACGGCGTGGCTCGGCGCACCTGATCGCGCTGGCGGTGCATACCGCGATCGTGTTCGTGCTGGTGGCGTGGCCACTGGCCGCGCTGTCGCAGGCGCCGTCGCTGGGCGCGGCGCTGGGCTTGGCGGTAGCGCTGGCCATCGCGCTGCTGGTGCTGTGGCGGCTGTGGCCCGTATTCGGCCTGGTGTTTGAATGGGACGATGCCTTCCCGGCCGGCGAAAACCATTCCTGGATCACTGCCGCGCTGGCGCGCAGCCTGTCGTTCTCGCTGCACCTGACGCGCGGCCGCGACCTGTTCCTGACGCACTTCCTGCCGGCGGCGCTGGCGCAACTGGTGATCGCGGTCGGGGCGCTGTCGCTGGCGGGTGCCGGCGCCAGCCTGCCGGATGAAATCCGTACCGCCGCACTGTTCCTGTACGCCGTGCTGGTGTTGCCGGTGTGCTCGCTGATCGTGGCCAACCGCACCCTGCGCCTGTTGTTCGACAGCCGCGCGCAACGGCTCGCGCCGCTGCCGCCGGAGCCGCTCCCGTCCGATCCGGCGCCACCGGACGACACCACCCGCGCCGAGGTACCGCCCGCCCCCGACGACGCATCGCTGCCAGCATCCGCGACCGCGCTGACGGCCGCGACCAGCGTAGCCGTTGCGCCCGCGCAGGCGACGCTCGACGACAACCTGCTGGCCGCCGCCCGCGCCGGCAATTTCGGCGCCGCGCAGACCGCGCTGGCACAGGGCGCCAACCCGGATGCGACACCCTCCGCCGGCGCCCGCGACCAGCGTTCCGCGTTGGTGCTGGCGGCGGAACTGCCCGACACGCACCTGTTGCGCGCGCTGATCGGCAAGGGCGCGGACGTCAATCGCGCGCACGCGGGTCTGACGCCACTGCTGGCCGCCACCCGCGCGTGCCACGAAGGGCGCCCGGAAATGGTCACCAGCCTGATCGCCAATGGCGCCGACACCGCGCGTGCCGACGCCGACGGCAACACGCCGCTGCACCACGCGGCGCTGTGCGCGGAACCGGCGGTGGCGGCCATCCTGATCGACGCGCAGGCGCCGCTGGAAGCGCGCAACCGCAACCAGGCCACGCCGCTCGCGGTGGCCGCGGAAGCCGCGAACTGGACGGTGCTGCGGTTTCTGGTCGAACACGGTGCGCACCCCGACGATGCGTTGCCGGCGGCGGCCGGCATCGCCGACGACGACGCGGAAGGCGTGCGCATCCTGCTGAAGCACAAGGCTCACGCCAATGCAGTCGATGCCCAGGGGCACAGCGCGTTGCTGCAGGCCGCGCGCGAAAACCACGTCCAGATCGCAAGTGCACTGCTGGATGCCAACGCCGACGTCGCGCTGGCCGACCGCCATGGCACCACGCCGCTGATGGAAGCCGCGCGTGCCGGCGCCACCGGCATCGTGAACCTGCTGGCGGAAAAGCATCCCGACGTCCACGCCGCCGACCAGCACGGACGCACGGCGTTGATGCTGGCGTGCCAATCGCCGCGCAGCAACGTGGAGTGCGTCCGGGCCTTGCTGGAGCTTGGCGCGGAGCCCGCGCGCAAGGGCAGCGACGGGCGCAGCGCGATCGACCAGGCCAGCGCGGCCGGACGCTGGGACCTGGTGGCGCTGATGGATCCCGACGCCAACCTGCCCGCAAGCCATGTCCACGGCAGCCAACCGGAAGCCGGCGCG